>JBCCOR010000132.1:0-9741 GCA_039025295.1 Acidobacteriota bacterium | reverse complement strand
CCGCCCCGCCCCCCGCGCCGGCGCGCGCAGCGCGCCGATCCCCGTCGCGGCCGGCCCCGCTGCGGTCGGCGGCGACCACGCGGCCGGCCGCGCCGCCGCTGTCTTCACCGGTGGCGACCAGCCGCAGCACCTCGAGATCGGGCAGCGGCGGATCGGCGGTGAAGCGGGTGTCGAGCCGATCGAGCGGTCCGCTCAGCGCCAGGCTGACGTCGTAGGCGCGAATGCGGGCATCGGCTTCGAGATCGAGCTCCGGGCGGATGCCGGTCGGATCGGCGAAGGTGAGGCGACCGCGCTGCAGCCGGAAATCAGTGCCGTTGTAGCGCAGGCGCCCGCCGGCGCGGGTGTCGACCACGCCGGCCAGCGTCGGGCGCGCGAGGGTGCCGCGGAGCACCAGATCGGCCGCGCCGCGCAGATCGGCGACGTTGTTGCGCACCCGCAGCCGATCGTCGGGCACCTGGACGGCGATGTCGAGCGTGAGCGCGCTGCGCGGATCGACCGCGTTGCTGCCGCCGCCGGCCGCGGCGACCGGCGCGGTCGACGTGGCGCGCGCCAGCAGACCGCGCAGCTGCTCGGCGGCGCGCACGGGCAGATCGTCGACGAAGTGGGCCCGCGTGAGCTCCGCGCGACCGCTCAGCACGAGCGGCATCGGCCACGAACCGCCGTCCATCGTCGAGCGCGCGCCGTCTGATGCGGCCGTGCGCAGGGCCAGGTCGACGTCGCCCGCCAGCTGCCAGCCGTCGGGCGTGCGCCCGACCAGCTCGCGCCCGACGAGCTGGATCTGCAGCTGCGGTGACGATGCGTGGCCGGGCAGATCGGCGCGACCGCTGGCCTCGACGCGACCGCCGGCCAGATCGGCGCTGAGTCGCTCGAGCACCACCGCGCCGGGCGTCAGCCGCATGACCGCGTCGAGATCGTCGACCCGGCGCGTGAGCGGATCGAGCGCGACCGCTGCGCGCGTCAGCCGCATCCGCGCGGTACCGTCGAGGGTCGGCTGTGCGGGCGTGCCGCCGACGACGGCGTCCAGATCGACCGCGCCCGCCTCGGGGCGCAGGCCCAGCGGCGCGAGGATCGGTGTCCACCAGCGCGCGTCGAGTCGATCGATCGCGATGCGGCCGTCGAGCGCGCCGCGTCGGCGATCGAACCGGCCGCTGAGGTCGATCGTCCCCGGTGCATCCTCATGCGCATCGATCAGCTGCAGATCGTCGACCCAGAAGCGGTCGGGCGCGAGTCCGATCGTGGCGGGCGCGGTCAGGATGAGCTGACGGCGGTGCGCCGGGGCCGCGGGCGTTTCGGCGTCGGACGTTTCGGCGTCGGCGATGGGCACGTCGAGCTGCGCCCGGTCGAGGGTGAGCGCGGCCGTGGTGGTCCAGCGGGCGTGGCTGGTAGCCCGCGCGCCGTGCACGATGAGGGTGCCTGAGAGCGCGCCGTCGATCGGCGGTGGATCCGTCGGGTGTGGCGCATCGTCGCGGTCGGGTGCGCGCATCGTCGCCTGGGCGAGCGCGCCCAGCCGCTCGCCGTCGACCCGAAAGCGCAGATCGGCGCCGGACGATGTCCACGGTCCGCCGCCGCGCAGATGCACGCGGTCGAAGAGATGGCCGTGCGCGACCAGCTGGCCGTCCGACCACGCACCCGTCCAGCGCATGGGCCCGCGCAGGTCGTCGCCGATCGTCAGGGCTGCGGCCTCGAGTGCGACGTCGATCTCCGGCGCATCGAGGGTGCCGCGCAGCCGCAGATCGGCGCGCAGATCGCCGCGCGCCTGGGGCAGGATGTCGACCAGGGCGTCGAGGGGCGCGCGGTCGAACGCCAGGGCGTCACCGCGCAGGGTGATGTCGAGCGGCCAGGCCGACGGCGCGGCGCCGTGGTCGATGTGCCCGCGGCCGCGGATCGTTCCGGCCGGGAGCGTCAAGGCCAGGTTTCGGAGGTCGATGCGCGCCGCGTCCCAGACGAGATCGAGCGCGGCGGTGTCGAGCGCGTGCCACGCGTTGGCGTGGGCGTCGGCGGTGCGCAGCGTGGCCTGGAGCGTGCCACTTTCTGCGCTGTCGAGCCGCAGTCGGCCGCTGGTCGTGCTGCCGCTCGGGAGCTGGTCGACGGGTACCGACGCCGGCAGCCACGGATGGGTGCGTGCCGTCGGCCAGTCGACCGCGTCGGCGGTGAGGGTGAGGGCCGTGGCGTCGGCGCCGAACGGGATGCGGCCGCGCAGCGCCAGGGCGCCGCGGCCGTCGGCGAGGGTGAGGTCGCGCAGCTCGACCGCGTCGTCGGCGACCGTGATCTGGCCGCGTGTGCGATGGTCGACGTCCAGCACCGGGGTGCGCACCGCGCGCAGGTCGAGCGCGGTGCGGACGACATAGCGGCCGTCGCGCGCCACGGCGACGTCACCGCGCAGCGTGCCCGCGCCGGCGGTCGGCCGCCAGGGCACGTCGCCGACCGATCGCAGACCGGGAATCAGCGGCACGAGCTGCGCGACGTCGGACGACGCGACGTCGTAGCGCACCTCGGTCCGGCCGTCGCGCAGATCGTGCATCAGGTCGAAGCGCGCGCGCTGTGCGTCGTCGCGCACGTCGGCCGCGTCGGCGCGGATGCGTCCCTCCGCGGCGCGCAGATTGATCTGACCGTCGACCGACGCGCGATCGCTGTCGACGACGTCGGCGCGGCGCAGGCGGAGCGCGGCGCGTCCGTCGCCGCCGTAGGGATCGTGCAGCGCGCAGCGGTACTGCAGCGGCCCGTCGACGACCGCGTCGAGGCGCAGTGCGCCCAGGCCGAGATCGTCGAGCAGCGGGCGCAGATCGAGCGCCTCGGCCTCGACCGCGATCGCCAGCGCGCCGTCGGCGTGGATCACCTCGCCGGTGAGCCGGCCGCCGGCGTGGCGCGCGTCGTCGAGCAGGACTGCGACGCGTCCGGGATCGATCTGGAGCGTGCTGCGCACGGCCTGCAGCCGGCGATGCCCGAGCCAGAGATCGGCGGTTCGGGCCTGGCCGCGCCAGCGCGTGTTCGCGCCGTCGAGCGTCAGCGTGCCGTCGAAGTGGATGGGCGTGCCCGTGAACTGGCCGTCCAATCCGCCCACCGCGGCGAGCCACGACGGTGCCAGCCGTCCTTCGAGCTGCAGCAGTCGATGCGCGTCGCTCGCAGATGCGTCGACGGCGGGTGTGTCGTCCGCGCGTGCGGCGCCGGTCGAACGCCAGTCGTAGCGGCCGCTGCCGGTGAGCTGCACCGCGTCGCTGCGCACGTGCAGCGCGCTCAGCTGTACGCCGCGGTCGTCGAGCTCGGCGTGCGCGCGCAGGCGCATCGTCAGGCGCGGGCCGCGCGGCGGCCACACCGCCAGGCGATCCAGCGTCAGGCGCACCGCGCGCGGTGCTGGATCGTTGCGCGCGCCGGCCCAGGACAGATCGAGATCGACCCCGTCGGCGTCGGCGTCGATCCCGACGTGATGCTCGTCGACCAGCGCCCGTCCGCCGGCGATCCGCAGATGATCGACCGTGATCCGCCGCAGCAGCTGCGCGATGCGTCCATCGTCGGATGCCGCTGAGTCGTCGGACGCCGGCGCATCGTCGCCCGGCGCGGCGGCACCCGACGCGTCATCGTTCGCGGCCTGCGCCAGGTCGCCTGATTCGAGTCGCAGGATCGGTCGCTCCAGGCGCACGCCGTCGAGATGCAGCCGTCCCTCGAGCAGCGCGCGCCAGCGGATGTCGATGACGGCCCACGGAACGTCGAGCAGCGGCAGCGGGGCGTCGGCGCCAATTTGCACGCCGGAGAGCTCGATCGCCGTCGGCACCAGCGTGAGGCGCACCTCGCGCACGGTCACGTCGCGCCCGAGCGCTGCGGTGAGCGCGTCGGCGATCTGCGCCCGGGCGGCGGCGCGCGTGCGCGGGGCGTCGAGCAGCTGCTGCGCGGTGAGCAGCAGGACAATCGCGCCCGCCAGTGTCCACAGCAGGGCGCGCAGTCCCCAGCGCCGCAGCGAACGGCGTCGTCGGGATGGGGCGGCCGGGCTGGACGGGGCCGCAGCTGGGTGCGGCTGCACCGTCATCTCAATCGCCCCAGTGGAGCTTTTCCCGCAGGCTGTCGTAGAAGCTTTGGCCGGTGACCCGCACCAGCTGCACCTGGGCCGCCGCGCGTCGAATCCAGATCGTGTCGCGCGCCGCCAGCGGATTGCCTTCCTGGCCGTCGACGGTCAGAAACACCGACTCGCCCTGGGTTTCGAGCGTGATCTCGAGCGGCTCGTGATCGGGCACCACGACCGAGCGCATCGACAGGGTGTGGGGGCAGATCGGCGTGAGCACGATCACCGGCAGCTCGGGATAGACGATCGGCCCGCCGGCGGAGAGGTTGTAGGCGGTCGAGCCGTTCGGGCTCGAGACGATGGCGCCGTCGCAGCGCATGCGGGCGATCAGCCGCCCGCCGACCCGCACCGCCAGGCTGATGATGTGGGCGAGTGCGTCCTTGGCGACGACGGCGTCGTTGAACGCGCGCAGCTTGCGCGTTTCCTTGCCCGGACGCCGCAGCTCGACGTCGAGCAGCGAGCGGCGCTCGATGATGAAGTCCTTGTCGAGCACGCGCACGAGGCTCGGATACAGCTCGGTGCGCGGCACCTCGGTCAAGAACCCGAGGTTGCCGAGATTGACACCCAGAATTGGCAGCTCGTGGCTGAGCGCGCGCGCCACCGACAGCAGCGTGCCGTCGCCGCCGAGGGCGACCACCAGATCGTAGATGCCGTCGAGCGAGAACACTTCGAAGCCCGCCGCGCGGCAGCGCTCGGGCGCGCGCGCGTCGATGCCGCGGCTGCGCAGAATCGTCTCGTGCAGGGCGACGTCGCGTCCGCGTCGACGCAGCCAGTCGGCGACTTCGCTCGCGGTGCGCACAGCCTCGCGGCTGCTCGGGCGTGCGACGATGCCGATACGCTGGATCGCGCCGCCGGGCAGCGGCGCCGCGGCGCTGGACGAGGGATCGGGCGAGGGGACGACGGCGGATGACGGATCGGACATGGCTCAGCGGGGTCGAGTGGCAGCGTCGGCGGCGGGGAAGATGGTGTTCAGTGCGCGGGCGCCACGGCGGCGCGACGCAGCAGGGCGAAGGTTTCCTGATTGCCGCCCACGCCGGTCACGGGCGAATCGAAGCGGCCCAGGCAGCGCAGTCCGAGCGCTTCGAGATCCTGCACGCGTTCGGCGATCACCGCCGTGCGCACCGCGGGATCGCGCACGATGCCGCCTTTGCCCACCTGACGACGACCGGCCTCGAACTGCGGCTTGATCATCGGCAGCACGTGACCGTTCGGCGCGAGATGCGGCAGCAGGGCGGGGACGATCTTGGTGAGCGAGATGAACGAGACGTCGATGGTGATCAGGTCGCAGGGCTCGGGCAGGGCGTCGGGCGCGAGATGGCGCGCGTTGATCCGCTCCATGACCACGACCCGCGGATCGCGCCGAAGGCGCAGATCGAGCTGGCCGTAGCCGACGTCGACGGCGTAGACGCACCGCGCGCCGCGCTGCAGCAGGCAGTCGGTGAAGCCGCCGGTCGACGCGCCGACGTCGAGGCAGACGCGCTCGCGCGGATCGACGGCGTCGGGATGTACGCTGGCGAAGTGATCGAGCGCGGCGGCGAGCTTGCGTCCGGCGCGTGAGACGAACGGCTCGCCGCTGCCGAGGGTGCGCAGCGTCGCGTCGTCGGCGATTTGGGTGCCCGCTTTGTCGACGCGCCGGCCGTCGACCTCGATCAGACCGGCCATGACCGCGCGGCGCGCGCGCTCGCGGCTGGGAAAGAGGCCGCGCTGGACGAGGAGCTGATCGAGGCGCATACAGGCAATCTACGCGCTGCGGCGGCACCTGGCAAGCAAAGGGGCCAGGGAAAAGAAGCAGTGAAATGGCCCAGCGCAACGCGCCCGCGTCGCTGGTCTCGCCGTGCTAGGTTGGCCGATACCCGTCCACGTCGCATCGTCTCCACCCCAATCCGTAGGAGTCCCCCCATGGACGAGGACTTGAAGTCCTATCTCGACAGCCAGAAAGCCTATCTCGACAGCCAATTTCTCTGGATCCGCGATCAGTTCGCACAAGTCGACGCCCGCTTCGCGCAAGTCGACGCGCGCTTCGACCAGATGGACGGTCGTCTCGACCAGATGGATGGTCGTCTCGACCAGATGGATGGTCGTCTCGACCAGATGGATGGTCGTCTCGACCAGATGGATGGTCGTCTCGACCAGATGGATGGTCGTCTCGACCGAATGGATGCCCGCTTCGAGCAGATCGATCGTCGCCTGGACGGCCTGACCGAGGAGGTGCGCGCTGCCCACGTGGGCATCGAATCGCTGCGCATCAGCGTGCAGCAGGTGGCCGAGGGGATCGTCGCGCTCGACGAGAAGACCGACCGGCGCTTTGCCGCATTCGAGCGCGAGATGCGCGACATGCTGCACACGCACGCGCTGGCCATTCAGCACAACGCGCCGCCGCCGCAGGCGTCTCAGACGAGCTGAGTTCGGCTAGCGTCCGGACAGGCCGAGCCGACGCATCCGCCGACGCAGGCCGGCTGCGGACACCTGCAGCCGGTCGGCGGCGGCGGCGATTTGTCGATCCACATCGTCGAGCGCCGCGTCGATCTCGGCCTGCGACAGAGCGGCCGCCGTGCGCACCCGATCGCTGCGTTCGATCAGGCGGTAGATCGACGCGCGCGGTATGCCGAGCCGATCGGCGGCGCGCTGCGGCTGCCAGCGTGCTGCGCGCATGGCGTCGAAAAGCGCGTCGTCGTCGATCTCCGCCGGTCGCGGCCTCGGCGATGGGCCTTCGGGCGCGGTCGCGTCCACGGCATCGCCTTCGCCCGATGACGCCGCGTCGGCGCCGGGCAGCGCCGCGAGCAGGGCATCGAGCGCGCCGTCGCGGCGGATGACGTCCGCGTCGCGGTACGTGATCACCAGCTGCCGCACCGCGTTGCGCAGCTGGCGGACGTTGCCGGGCCACGTCCGCGTTGCCAGATGCGCTACCAGGCTCGCCGGCAGCCACGGCTGCGTCTGGGTCAAGCGGTGGGCGGCGCCGACGTCGGTCAGCTCGCGTCGCAGCAGATGGATGAACAGGCGCCCGAAGTCGTCGCGCCGCTCGTCGAGCGTGGGCAGTCGCAGGACGAAACCGCCCAGCCGATGGAGCAACGGCGCGCGGAACGCGCCGGCGCGCACTTTGTCTTCGAGATCGGCGTCGGTCGCGGCGACGATGCGCGCGTCGATCCGGCGCGGACGCTCATCGCCCAGCGGCTGGATCTCACCGCTCTCGAGCGCGCGCAGGAGCAGCACCTGCAGTTCGCCCAAAGCGTCGCCGATCTCGTCGAGAAAGAGCGTGCCGCCCTGGGCGCGCGCGAAGTGTCCTGTTCGCCGCCGATCGGCGCCGGTGAACGCGCCGCGCTCGGCGCCGAAGAGTTCGGCCGCCGCCAGGCTGCCGGGCAGCGCCGCGAGGTTGACCGGCACGTAGGGGCCGTCGCGTCGCGGGCTGGCGTCGTGGATCGCGCGCGCGACCAGCTCCTTGCCTGTGCCCGACGCGCCCCGCAGCAGGACCGGCACGTTCAGCGGCGCGACCTGCTGAATCGCCTGCCGCACCTGCAGCATGCCCGCGCTCTCACCGACCAGACCGTGATGCGGCAGATCGCGGGGCACGAAGGGATCGAGACGATGCAGCAGCAGCGCGACCCGGCCGCCGAGCAGCAGGACGACGCCGCGCGCCACGGCGTCGGCGTCGAGGATGTGCACGTCGTGCGTGATCGTGACGTCGTCGACCGCGAGGGTCGTGCGGCTGGCGTTGCGCCGCAGCCGCAGCCCGCCGCGGTGCGGTTCGATCCACCAGGGCTGGCGGCTCAGGCGCGCGTCGCCGAGCGGCCGCGACGACGCGGCGCCAGGCGGTGCAAAGCGCGGCTCGGACCGCGACAGCGCGACCGCGCGACCGCTGTCGAGCGCGGGCAGCGCGATGCGCTCCCCCACGCGCGCTGGATCGGGATGGTGGAGCAGCGTCAGGCCGGTGACCTGGGTGGCCGCGGGCGTTTGCCAGCGGCCGCTCTCGCTTTGGGTTTCGGTGTGGAACGTGTCGTCGTGCACGGTGAGGTTCGGGCGAGATGCGCGGTGCGCGTACGCAGGCGTGTCCGGCTCGCAGCGCGATGTCCAACGACGTCCGAGGACGTCTGGTCGGGCGTCGAATTGTATCGCTGACCTGCCGAAATCGCCCAAAAACGGCCGTTTGCGGCGCGCGCAGGCTGGCATCGAACGTGCTGTAGAGAAGACTGCGCGTGAGGCGTCCGTGATAGCAACGCGGTCACACCGTGTTCACAAAGTGCGCCGCGTCCATCGTCCGCCGTCATCGGCGCGAACCCAGGCCGCGGCGCAGCACCCTGCCTCACCCATTTGGAGACCGTCATGAGCCACGTCCTGATCGAGCTGGGATTCGACTGCAACGCCGGAAGCATCAACCGCATGCTCGGCGACGATCCGAACAATCCCGCATTTTCCCACGAGGTGTTCCCGCTGCAGCACGCGTTCGTTTCGGAGCCCGACCACGTGCGCGCCAGGCCGATGTGGGGCACCCAGCTGCAGCCCGGCGATCAGCTGGCTTTTCGCATCTTCGACTTAACCCGCGCCGCGCTGCCGGTCAGCCGAACCATCCAGCCGATCGACTTTCAGGCGCATTTCCGGCATCCCAACCGGCCCGATGAGGACCACGACATCTTCGACGGCCACTGTGGACCGGTCGCGTCGAAGCAGTTCAAATCGCTCGGGCTCGCGCGATCGCACGCCTACGGCCACTTCGACCGCGACACCGAGAGCAAGGGCTGCTTCCCCGCGTGGGATCTGGCCGGTGCCGCGGCCAAGGCCTATCGGGTTGCGCCCTGTCCGAAGAGCGTCCGGCTCCAGCGCGCCTTCATGGCAATCTCGCTGGAGATCCAAATAGGCAGCAAACGGCGCGTCTACTTCTTCGATCCCGAGGTCTACGTCAGCGAAGACGGTGGCGGTGGCACCAGCGGCGAACAGCCGTCCGACGATTCACCCTGAACCCGCGCACGCCGCATGAGGCATCGCGCTGTTGTCATCCATCCCAGTCACGAGGAGATCATCATGAGCACGTACCCAGCTACCGAAACCATCGCCGCTGATGCCGCCGCAGTCGCAAGTTCGGAAGAGGCCAGGCGCTTCATCGTGCCGATCATCGCCAGCGGCACCTGGGACGACGACGGCCGCGAGCCGTGGGTGATCGATCTCGAGGTTCGTCACGCCGCCATCCTGACCGTGTCGGCCTACGGCGCGGCGGGCTACGTGACGCCCGATCTGACGACGAATCCGCCCGGAACAGGCGGCAACGCCGGCGTCGAGGTGCAGATCGCCGTCGATCGGCAGACGATGGCCGTCGATCAAAGCTTCGAGGCGCAGACGCATCAGGGGACGTTTCACGCGTCGGCGACGCACGTGCAGATCCTGCGCGCTGGCACGCACCGCATCCAGGTCAGCCACCGCAAGCTCGGCGGCGCGGATCGCGACTGCGTGCTGCGCGCCAGCTTCCACGCGGTGCCGGCGTTCGATCTGAGCTGAGTTCGTAAGAAAAGGGTCTAGCCGCTGCGTACGTCAGGGTTGCTGATCGAAGCGCGCCGCGATGCGATGGAAAGCCGGGTCGGCGCGCAGATTCAGGAGCTCAGGATCGGATTCGATCGCACGCAGCGGATAGTCGGCCGTCAGCGCGGTCTCGGCGACGCGGTGACGGAGACCTACCGCTACACGTTCGAGTACTTCGCCGT
>JBCCOR010000131.1:0-9808 GCA_039025295.1 Acidobacteriota bacterium | reverse complement strand
GGCGACACGGCGCGGTCCTCCTCGGTAGGCGACCCGCCAGAGACGACGAGTCGAGGCCGGGTGGACGCACCGCGGCCGTTCTACCGGGATACACACGCAAAAGGGGTCGATTTGTCGCGCTCAGGGCACAACAAAAACAGCCTCGAGATGAGACTCGAGGCTGGGCCTAGGTGGCAATGGCTTCGTGGGGGAAGCACATGCCCGAATGAGGCAAATGTCGGAGAGAGATGTGTCGATCAAGAAGCGTTGGCGGGGTCAGACGCTGAGGAACGTGCTGGGAGTGAGTGCCAATCTGACCCCGCCGACCCGGTGTCGGCTCCCGCCTTGCCAACTAGCGGGCCTGGAAACGTGGTGAAGCGTGTTACGTTCACCATCCCTCCGTAAGGAAAAGTCTTACACAGCTCCGGGGTGGAAGCAAGCCCTGTGCCGTACTTTTTCGTCCGATTCTTCCTGGATCGCTTCATCTGCCGACGATCACGCGGTTCATGGATGCCGGATGCCGGCGGCCGGCGGCTGACGCCAGGCGTCAGGATGTCAGGCAATCCCTCGCGCGCTATCCCTCGGTCGGACGCGCTGGCGGGCTTGGCGGACGAGTTCCGCAGGCACCGCGTAGGTGCCCGTGCGACGGCTGTCGTCTTCGAACGGCAGATCGAGCTCCACCGCGAGGCCGTGGGGGGTGCGATTGCGCAGCACGAAGCGGTGGCCGTCGCCGTAGAGCTGGGTAAGCCGGGCGCGGGTGTTGCCCAGGCCGACGCCGTCCTCGACCGCGGCCGCGCCGCCCTCGGGCAGGCCGACGCCGTCGTCGAGCACCGCCAGGCGCAGGCGCTCGCCGTCGCGACGAGCGCGCACGATCAGCTCGCCGGCGGCCGCCCGCCGCGCGATGCCGTGGCCGATCGCGTTCTCGACCAGCGGCTGAAGCAGCAGATTGGGCACGTGGGCTTCGAGGCAGGGCTCGTCGATCTCGAAGACGACGCGCAGGCGACTGCCGAAGCGCACTTTTTCGATGCCGAGATAGTGATCGAGAATGCGCAGCTCGCTGCGCAGCGGCACGAGCTGACGCGTGTCGCGCTCCAGCGCCAGGCGCAGCAGCTCGGAGAGCTTGGTGATCATGCGGTCGGCGGCGTCGACGTCGCGGTGCATCAGCGCCGAGATCGCGTTGAGGGCGTTGAAGAGGAAATGCGGATGCAGCTGCATGCGCAGCACGTCGAGCCGCGCCTGGGTCAGCCGCGCCGACAGCTCCGACGCCTGCAGCTCGCGGTCGAGGTATTTCTCGTAGTACGACACGGCGTGGATGCCGGCGACCAGCACGAGGTAGATCAGCAGGAAGAATTCGATGCCGCCGAAGACGTAGCTGGGCAGCAGCTCGAGCAGATAGAGCGCCGGATCGCCGGTGTTGACGACGTGGATGATCTGGTTCTTGACCAGATCGAGCGTGCCGTAGAGCAGCGCGACGGCCACCCCGACCGCGACGTAGAGCAGCGCCGAGCGCGGCCACGGCCGGCGACTGATCGGCCAGCGGCGAACGAGCTGCCAGATCAGCGGGAAGAAAAGCCCCCACAGGCACCAGCTGAGGAAGACCGACGCCAGTTTGCTGAACGGCACGCGCTCGCTGCCGAATTCGCCGAACGGGACGTAGAGCGGCACGACCAGCAGGGTCGACAGCAGCAGCCAGGCGGCGCCGAAGAGCAGCCAGCGCCAGCGGCGACGACGCAGCGGACCGCGGCGCGCGGCGGCCGGCGGCGCGGAGAGATCGACGTCGGGCGGCGCGGTGGGATCGTCGAAGGGATCAGGGCCCGGTGGCTTGACCGCCGAGGGGGCGGGCGGCTCAGCGACTGTCGGCGCTCGGCGGCTCATCGCGGGCGGGCGCCTTCATTTGCGCGGCGGGCAGATCGAGCGGCGCATCGTCGCGCGCGGGCGCATCGCCCTCGGGCGCCGGAGCGGTCGGCTCGATCGGCGTGCTGCCGGTCACGCGCACGGCGAAGTTGAGCTGCACGTGCACGGTCGTCGAGCGGCCCATCCGCACGTGCACCGGCGCGTAGACGCGGCGGCTGTGGCCCTCGGCGAACGCCTCGATGCGGTAGTTGCCCGGCAGCAGATTCTGCATGCGGAAGCGGCCGCGGTCGTCGGTGGTGGTGCGCTCGATCGCGGCGCCCGGTCCCTGCAGCAGGATCTCCGCATCCGCCAGCCGTCGGCCGTCGCCGTTGGTCACCGTGCCGAACACGCTGCTGTCGGCCGGGCCGCGGCCCGACAGGCCGACCGCGAGCAGAGAGAGCAGGCCGATCAGCACGAAGAGCGTCGGGTAGTGACGCCGCAGCGTGTGCGAGACCGTGCCGAACGCGGTCGGCGGGTCGTGGTAGGGCGGACGAGGGTCGGCGTTGGCCATACAGCGGGAGCCAGCAGAAAGCCGTCGATGGGGGGATCATCCCACCTCGACGTCCGACCATCATAGCGCAAATGCCGCTGATCACTCGCTGCACGCGTTTCGTCCCTCCAGCTGCGCAAGCGCGTCGCGGGGCATGCCGCTAGCCGGCGTCGCTGAGCTTCTCGACGATTTGGTTGACCTCGAGCTCGGCGCGCGCGATTTTGCCGCGGCAGAGATCGAGCAGCTCGGTGGCGCGACGCAGCTCGCCGGCGAGATCGTCGATGTCGATTTCGTCGCTGTCGATGCGCTGCAGGATTGACTCCAGCTCGCTCAGGGCGAGGCTGAAGCTCGGGCCGTCGTCGCCGTCGGGCGCGTCGGCGCTGGGATGGTCGGTCGTCATGCGGGCTCCTCGGACGCCGCGACCGTGCTGTGGATCGCGCCGTCGGCGGTGTGGGTGATGAGCGGGTCGCCGGGTGCGACGGCGTCGGCGCGGCGCACGATCGCGCCGTCGGCCGCGCGGGTGATGCTGTAGCCGCGGGCCAGCTGGCGCGTCGGATCGAGCTCGCTGCACAGGCGCGCGCGGCCGTCGATCAGCGTGTGAACGGTGCGCAGCCGCCCGCGCGCGCGGTCGGCGATGCGCTGCACGAGCGGCTCGAGCTGCGCGCCGCGCTGCGCCAGGCGGCGCGGGCCGCTGACGGTCAGCTGGGTGCGATGCATGTCGAGCGTGCGGCGGACGTCGCGCAGGCGGCGCGCGCCGGCGCGCGCCAGCGCGTCGCGATGCTGTTCGAGGCTGCGCGCCGCGAGCCGCAGCCGTCCGCGCGCGGCGGGCGCCAGGCGCTCGAGCCGCGTCAGGTCGGCCCGCGCGGCCTGCAGCCGTCGGCCGGCGAGGTGCAGCAATTCGCCCTCGCAGTCGCGCACCGCCAGCTCGGCCTGGCGCGCGCGGTCGACCAGGAAGGTCGCGGCCTCGGTCGGGGTCTTGAGCGAGAGGCGCGCGATCAGGTCGACTACCGCCTGGTCGATCTCATGGCCGAGCCCGGCGAGCACCGGCTTCGGGCACTGCGCGACCGCGAACGCCAGCGCGCGGCCGTCGAAGGCGGCGAGGTCGCTGCGCGCGCCGCCGCCGCGGGTCAGGACGATCGCGTCGACCGGTTCCGCGGCGACGCGATGGAGCGCGCGCACCAGCTCGTCTTCGGCCGGCGCGCCCTGCACCGAGGCGTGCACGAAGCGCACGCGGAACGGATAGCCGCTGGCCGCGAGGGTGGTGAGGAAGTCGTGGTACGCGGCCGACTCGAACGACGTGACCAGGCCGATGTCGAGCACCAGGCGCGGCAGCCGGACTTCTTGGTTGCGGGCCAAGAGATCGGCTTCGCGCAGCGCCGCGAGCGTCTCGCGCCGCCGCCGCTCGAGTGCGCCCAGGGTGTAGAGCGCGTCGATCTCGCGCGCGACGAACTGCAGGCGTCCGTTGGGCGGATAGAAGTCGAGCTTGCCGAGGCAGCGCACCTCCTGGCCGATCTGCACCGCCGGGCCGGAAACCCCGAGCGCGCGCTGGGCGCGGGCGTGGTCGCTGCGCCAGAGGACGGCGTCGAGCTTGCCGATCACGCGGTCACCCGCGCCCTTCTCGGTCAGCTCGAAATAGAGATGCCCGCGGCTGCTGAGGTGGACGCGCTGGACCTCGCCGACCACCCACAGCGCGTCGAACGCCTCGGCGAGCACGTGCTTGAGCTCGTCGGCGAGCTCGGAGACGCGGAAGGTGTGCGGGGACGCGGACACGGCGGCGCGAACGCGCGACTCAGTGGAAGCCCTTGAGCTCGGCGCCGTCTTCGAGCGTCAGCGTCTCGGCCCACTCCTGCGCCGCCGGATCGTTCGGGAAGCGCACGGCGACGAAAACCAGCGCCTCGTCCCGGGTCGGGAACAGCCGCCACAGGAAGGTGTGGCCGGCGGGCGCGGTGAAGTAGGTGTACTTCTTCGCGCCGTCGCTGAGATCGACGTTGTCGCCGTTGACGCCGACGCAGATCATGCCGACGGCGCGGTAGGCGAGCGCCAGCGCGGTCAGGGCGTCCTCGTAGTCGGCGAGCTCCTCGGCCGAGAGCGCGGTGTGATGCAGGCCGATGCGGCTGCCGTCTTCCTCGGCGAGCAGGTTGTAGGGCACGTCGGTGCGGTCCATCGCCTCCTTGGTCTCGCGCGTGGTGATGAAGACGTCTTCCGTGCCGCTGACCTTGTAGGCGATGGCGTAGCTGTCTTCATCGAGGCGCGGAAAGGTTTCGGCGAGCAGGCTCTCGTCTTCGACGGTGACGTAAAACAGGCGGTTGCTGACGCGGCGCTTCATGATGCGGGGGGCTCCTGAGCGGGGACGGCGGAAGGCCGTGAGGATGACGGGGATGACGAGGATGGCGATGCGGTGGACGGCGCCGGCGCGGCTGGCGGCACGTCGGCCTCGACCGGGCGCGCGAGCGCGGTGAGCGCGGTGCGCTCGGCGTCGGTGAGCTGGGCGTTCGACAGCCACAGCCGGGTGCCGGCGGGCGGCAGTGGCAGGGGCGGACGACGCAGGCGCGGCGCCAGGGCGCCGCAGTCGATCGGCACCATCGGCACCGCTTCGAGCGCGCGGCAGGTGCCGAGCAGCTGCTCGAGCAGCGCGCTCTCGACCTCGATCGAGAGCGTCGCGGGCAGCTCGATCAGGTGCACGACGAAGCCGTCGCGGTAGCCGATCAGCTCGATCGTGCCGGCCACGCGCACGTCCTGCTTGGGCGCGACCACGCGGTCGTCCCAGCGCTGTGCGGGCGCCGACGACGGCCCGGTGACGACCTCGGCGATCAGATCGCCCGCGCCTTCGAAGGTCGCGCTCAGGCTCGCGAAGAGCCGGCCGTCGCCGGGCGCGCCGAGCGGGCGCAGGGAGATCTCGTGCGCGTGGACGGTGACGCGGTGCGACGGCGAGCGCAGCCGCACCGTGACCGCGCCGCGCAGCAGCTCGACGTCCTCGCGCATCACGTTGACGTGATCGCCCGTGAGCGCGTCGAGCTGCAGGCGCACGACGCCCGAGGCGCCGTCGTCGTCGGCGCGCAGGGCGGCGACGCTCAGCGCGGCGAGCAGCAGGACGAACAGCGGAACGATCGACGACGTCGGTGCGAAGCGAATGCGGTGCACGGGATGAATCTTCGGGTCGTGGATGGATCACGCGCCGGACGGCGCGCGGCTACTGATAATAGCCCCGAACCGTGCGCGCCTTCAATTCGCCCTTGCCGTCGGCCTCGACGTCGACCTCGATCTCGCGATAGCGCGCCTCGCCCTCGTCGCCGGCGACGGTCGACGGATAGGCCAGCAGGTACTGGCTGCGCAGCTCGCGCTCGATGTCGGCGTAGACCGCCGCCAGCTCGTCGGCTTCCTTGATGTAGAAGGTGCGGCCGCCGGTCGCCTCCGACAGACCCTCGAGCTTGCGCCGCACCGAGAGCTGGGCGCCACCGATGCGCAGGCCGATGCTGTAGATCGCCACGCCGCTCTGCTTGGCGTACTCGAGCGCGCTCTCGAACTCGAGCGTGCTGGCGGTGTCCTCGCCGTCGGAGAGCAGCACCAGCGCCCGCCGTCCGCGGATGCCGCGGAAGTAGTAGAGGCTGGTGACGACCGCGTCGTGCAGCGCGGTTGCGCCGTTGGCCTTGAGGTTCTGGAGCCGCTGGCCGACCGCCTGGACGTCGGAGGTGCGCGCCATCAGCAGCGTCGGCCGGTCGGCGAAGGCGAGCGCGAAGCAGCGGTCGCGGGGCGTGATCATCGCGTCGAGGAAGCCCACCGCCGCGCGCTGCGCCGCGCCGAGCGACTCGAACATCGAGCCCGAGGTGTCGAGCACGACGCCGAGATGCAGCGGCAGATCGTCGACCTGCTCGAACTTCGCCAGCGCCTGCGGCTTGCCGTCCTCGCGCACGCGGAACGCTTCGCGCGGCAGATCGAGCACCAGCTGGCCGCGGCGGTCGATCACCGTCGTGTAGAGCTCGACCAGGTTGACGTCGACGTTCTCGATGCCCGGCGGTGGGTTGAGGAAGCGCACGTCCTCGGCGGTGGCGCCGTCGTCGAGCGTGACCGTCACGGTCAGGTAGTGCAGGCCGCCATCGGTCGGCGGCGGCGCGTCGATCTCGGCGCGCCACGGCGGCGTCTCGAGCCGCGCCTGCTCCACGCCGTCGACCGCGAAGGTGACGCTGCGCACGACCTTCTCCTCGGGGATCACGATCTCGGCGCGCGCCGGTGTCTTGCCCGCGACGCGCCGGCCGCGCACCGGCTCGAGAATGCGCACCTGCAGCGCGCCGCGCGGCTGGTTGAGCACCACCTCGTCCTGATCGACCCGGTTGCCCTCAGCGTCGAAGCCCTCGATGCGCACCGACTGCTCGGTCGGGTAGGTCGAGAGTCGCAGCTCGGCGGTGAACGGCGGCCGGCGGCGCAGCATCACGCGGCGGTCGTCGAGATAGAACGCCACCGACTCGATGCGGCTGCCGGTGACCAGCGCCTCGGCGCGCCACAGGCCGAAGACGACGTCTTCCGCGGGCGGCACCAGCACCAGGCTGTCGTAGCCGCCGATGCGCGCGTTGGCGGCGTTCTCGCCGAGGATCAGCTGGGCGCCGCTCGGCACCTGCGGCAGCGCGTTCGGATCGACCGTCGGGTTGCGCGGCACGATCAGGCCGCGGGCGACGTGCAGCTGCCGGCCGCTGATCTCATCGGTCACGCGGAAGCGCAGCAGGAACGCCTGGTCGGGACGCAGGCGGGTGGTGCCGACGAGCGCGATCGTGTCGGCGCCGCGCGCGTCGGCCTCGGGCTCCGGCTGCACGTAGCGGATGCGCTGGCGATCGAAGGGCGCGCCCTCGTGCTCGATCGCCACGTCGATGGCGATGCGCACCTCGGGCCGGGGATCGACCGCGCTCTCGTCGACGAAGGGCACGAACGGCACCTGGTCGCGCGGCAGGAGCAGCGTGAAGCGCATGTCCATGCGCTGGCCGCGTCGCGCCATGGCGTCGAGCTGGACGTCGACGGCCGCGTGGGCGGCGTCGTCGCGCAGCACCGGCGCGCCGTCGTCGGCCCGGGGCGTGACGGTTTCGGCGGCGGCGAGCGCCCAGTCGGTCAGGTTGCTCGGCGCCTGCAGCCAGGGCAGCAGATCGTCGTTGCGCGGCCGGCCGGGCTGGAAGCCGAACAGTCCGTCGATGCCGGTGACGGCGTCGACCCGAGCGGCCTCGTCGCAGAGCGTGCGGTCGAAGCGCCGGCCGCCGACGATGCGGTCCTTCAGCGCCTCCCACTGCTCGAGCCAATACTCCATCTCGGTGCCGTAGAGGCCGCGCTTGCCGTCGAGCGGCAGCCACACGCGGTAGGGCTGGTTCTCGCGCGGCTGGTAGAGCAGCAGATTCGTGCCGCCGCGCGCCGCCAGGCGCTTGACCTCGTTGCGCTCGTCGATCTCGCCGGGACGGCCGCCGTAGTTCCAGATCTCGATCGGCCGGAAGACCTCGGCGCAGTCGATGATCTCGCGATGGGTCGGCGGGCCGTGCAGGAAGAGCAGGCGCGCGCGATCGTCGAGAAAGCTCATCGCCTCGCCCAGGGCGAGCGCGCGCCGCCGGGCGATGCCCTCGGTCATCTCGTTGACCGCGGTCGACGCCACCGGATCGGCGAGGAAGGCGGCGATGTATGCGTCGCGGCCGACGGCGTCGAGGCGCAGCAGCTCGGTGCGCGCGGGCGCGTTGAGCAGCAGGCCGGTGCCGTCCTGCACGAAGGCGCGCTGCGCCTCCGGCCAGCTGAGCGGCAGACCGAACGGAATCGCGCTGGCGCCGAGGGGCGCCGCGGCGAGCGCGGCGAGCGCGGCGAGCGCCAAGACGGCACCGCGCAGCGGGCGGCGCGCGGAAGAAACGACAGGCAGGACGGCGGGGCGGAAGAAATCGCGCATGGCTCCCATTCATGCACGCCACGTGCCCCGCCGCAAGCCCGCCGCGCCGAGCCGGGCCCGCGTGGACGTATACTGCATCCCCCGCGCGACGGATCGCGGCCATCGCGCCGCCAGTCGCATCGCCCGCCGTCTGGTTATCCCACGCATCTGACATCGAGGATTTGCCCATGCCCCTGGTTCGCGACAACGCCCCGATCGACACCTGGCGCGACGGCGACTTCGCCCAGGGTTTCGTCCTGGTCGAGCGCAAGGACGTCCGCCAGGACCGCAACGGACGCAACTATCTCGATCTCGTGCTGAGCGACGCGAGCGGCCGGATCATCGCCAAGGCCTGGCCCGACAGCCCGGCGATGCGCAGCGGCGCCGACTTCGCCGAGTCCGACATCGTCCACATCAAGGGCACCGTCCGCGCCTACCGCGAGCAGCTGCAGCTCAACCTCGAGCACGCCCGCCGCCTCAGTGACGCCGACCGCGACGCTGGCTACGACGAATCGCTGGTGATCCGCACCGCCGTCGCTGGACTCGACGCGCTGTGGACCCGGCTGGCGGCGATCTATCCCGACGCGCTGGCGCGGCCGGCCCTGCGCCGGCTGGTCGCGGTCGCGCTCGAACGCCACGGCGACGCGCTGCGCGTGCATCCGGCAGCGCGCAGCATCCATCACGCCTACCGCGGCGGCCTGCTCGAGCACGTCGTCACCATGGCCGAGCTGGCGCAATCGACCTGCGCCCACTATCCCGATCTCGATCTCGACCTGGTGCTGGTCGGCGTGCTCTTCCACGATCTCGGCAAGCTGCGCGAGCTCGGCGCGATGCCGGCGAATCAATACACCGTCGAGGGCCACCTGATCGGCCACATCGCGATCGGCCGCGACATGCTGCGCGACTGCTGCGCCGCGGTCGACGATCTCGACGAGGAAACCCGCCTGCATCTCGAGCATCTCGTGCTCGCCCACCACGGCCGGCGCGAATACGGCAGCCCGGTCGCGCCGGCGACCGCCGAGGCGTTCGTGCTGCACGTGCTCGACGATCTCGACTCCAAGCTCAACCAGCTGCGCGAGGCCGGCCGCGGCGTCGGCCCGGCGATCCGCCACGTGCGCGGCCTCGATCGCTACGTTTACTATGGTCGCACCGCGGATGGCAGCGGCACCGACGCCAACGCCGAGACCGGCGAAGACGACGACGGATGAGCCCTGCGCTGCGATCAACCGCGCCCTGTCGCACGTAGCATCGTCGAACCCTTCTGCCGTCCTCGGGTGAGGACGGCAGAATCCCCGCGCGCGGACGCCGCGCATTCCACGCAGAGGAGGCATCGATGGGCTTTTTGGACAAGATGGTCAGCGACATGGTCAAGGAATCGACCGGCATCAACCCGCGCCGGCTGGTCAAGGCCGTCGGCATGAAGAATCTGCTGCTGATGGGCGGCGCCGCGCTCGCCGGCGGCGCCCTGACCGAGGCCGGACGCCGCGGCGGCATCACGATGACGGGCGGTGGTACCCCGGCCCACGGCGCACCGCCGGCCCACGGCGCGCCGCCGGCCCACG
>JBCCOR010000130.1:0-9861 GCA_039025295.1 Acidobacteriota bacterium | reverse complement strand
CGGCGTCCCTCGGAGCGCTTCGAGAGCAGCTGGCTCGGGCTCGCGGCGCTGGTCTTCCTGATCGAGGGCATGAGGCGCCACGAGCCGGTGATCGGCCATGAGGAGCTGGCGGCCAGTCTCGGGATCGGCAACGCCGAGCTGCGCGGCGTGCTGGCGCGCGCGCGCCACGGCCTTGTCGCGCGCCCCGCGGGTGACGCCTGGCGCAACCTCAGCGTCGGGCCCGAGGCCGGAGAGCAGGAAGCGCACGCCGAAGTAGATCGCCAGCGCCAGCGCCAGCGCCAGCCACGGCCGCAGATCGAAGCCGAGATAGAACCCGAGAAAGCCGGCCGCGGCCGCGATGCCCGCGACGATCTCGCGGAAAAGCGCCATGGTCAGTTGTAGCCTTTGGCCTTGCGAAAGACCGACACCAGATCGTCTCTGGCCTTGAACGTGCGACCCGCGGTCAGCTCGGCGAGCTCCTCGAGCTGGCGCATGTCGGCGTCGCGGCCGAACGCGATCGTGAAGATCGGCACGTCGCGGGTGAAGTTGGCTTCGCCGAGCACCGCCCGCACCATGTCGAGCTGCCCCTTGGACGCACCGTCGCTCATGACGATCACCGCCGGGAAGTAGTTCTCGAGCGTGTCGGCGCGCTCGGCCAGGCTCATCAAACCCTGCGCCGTCGCCCGGTACATGTTGGTGCCGCCCTTGGCCTCGAGCCGCTGGACGTCGTAGAGCAGATTGCGCAGATCGTCGGGCTCGTTGCCCGCCGCCTTCCAGTGATCGCGGATGCGGCTGCTGAACGCGATCACCTCGTGACGGTCTTCCGGCGCCGCCTGCAGCAGATAGCGCGCGGCCTCGTCGGGCTCGAGCAGCGTGCGCATGGCGGTCTTCAGCGAGGCGAGCTTGTCGCCCTCCATGCTGCCCGACACGTCGAGCACGTAGACCGTCCACGACGGCTTGCGCAGCACCGTCTGGTAAAGCTCCAGCGCCTGCCGGATCACCGGCCCGCGCGGCAGCGGCACGGGCGAGACGGTGCGCGCAGGATCGACGCCCCAGGCCGGATTCCAGCTCGACGCGGGCGCGTTCGACGCATCGACCGTGAGCAATCCCGGGCGCCGGCCGAGGTCGAGGATCTGTCCCTGGACCTCCGGGCTGAGCAGATGCGCCTGCAGATCGAGGAAGAGCTGCTCCTTGGCGTCGTCGCCGCGGTCGACGTAGCCGAGGGGCGAATCGGCGATGGTCAGGCCGTCGCTCGGGTACACGGCGCAGAGCGGCTCCTGGCCCGACGCGACCAGCGCCTGGTTGGCTTCGATCAGCATGGCCTCGTAGTTGACCATCGCGTCGAAGCGCTGCGGCCGCGCCACGTAGGCGTCTTTGAGCCAGCCCGAGCTGCCCGACGAGCGATCGACCGCGCGCAGCAGGCGCTTGACGTTGTCGCGCACGTCGTCGCGGCCGAGGGCCTCGGCCTGCAGCGCCTCCGTGCCGCCCGCCAGCGCGTGCAGCGCGCCGAGATAGAACGACGCGCCGCTGTTGCTCTGCGTGGCCGACGTCATCGCGAAGCGCAGCTTGCCGCCCTCGACCGCGTCGAGAATGTCGGCGATGCGGACCTCGGCGTCGCGCCAGCCGAAGCGATCGACCAGGCTACAGCGGACGGCGAAAACCACCGGCGAGCGCATGATGCGCTCCGTATGCCGCACCACCCGCTCGGTGTCGCCGAGATCGATCCACAGATTGTTGGCCGGCCAAACCGCGTCGAACGGCATCGCTGCACCCTGCTGCAGGGCCAGCGAGATATCGACGCTGCCGCGGTAGACCATCTCGATGCGCGCGTTGCGCGACTGCGCGAAACGCTCGATCAGCGGCTCGAGCCCCTTGTTCTCACTGCCCGAGACGATGGTGAGCGCGCCGCCGCGCGGCGGCGGAGCATCGTCGTCGTAGGCATCGCCGCCGCCGCCCCCACCCCCGCCGCATCCGGCCAGCAGGGGCACGAACAGAACGAGCAGCGCGACGAGACCGGTCAGCGGACGGAAGCGAAGCATCGGAACGATCGGGTGCATGGAACCTCCGAAATCAGCCGTAGAAACGAAAGCGTTGGCGTGGAAATGAGCGCGTTGGAAAGGGATGACCCTGCGCGCCGAGGCGCGGATGAAGGCGGTACGTGCAGACGCCGCGCGGCATGCGCTCAGGCCGACGGCGCCGCGGCGAGATCGGCCAGCAGCGCTTCGAGCCAGCGCCAGATCAGCGCGACGGAAGCGATCGAGGCGCGCTCGTCGGGCGAGTGCGGATCGCGGATCGTCGGACCGATCGACACCGCTTCGAGGCCCGGCAGGCGATCGGCCAGCACCCCGCACTCGAGGCCGGCGTGCACCGCCGTGACGGTCGGCGCATCGTCGAACAGCCGACCGTAGACGTCGATCGTGCGCTGCACGATCGGCGCGTCGGGCGTCGGCGCCCAGCCGGGATAGCTGCGCGCGGCCTCGATCGACGCGCCGTGGTCGGCGGCCAGCGCGCGCAGCCGCGCCTCGGCCTCGGCGAGCGCCGCGTTGTCCGACGAGCGACAGCCGGCGACCAGCGTGATCACCTCGCCGTCGTCGGTGGCGACAGCCAGGTTGTACGAGGTCTCGACCAGCTCGGCGAGCGCCGGGCTGTAGGTGATCGCGCCCTGCGGCAGCGCCGCGATCAGATCGAGCAGATGCGTCCGGGTGGTCTCGGTGAAGGGCGGCGGATGGTCGTTGGGCGCGACGTCGAGGCGCAGCCGCACGCCCGGATCGGCGTCGCCGAGCCGCGCGCGGATCGCCGTCTCGACCGCCTGCAGGCGCTCGGTCACCGCCACCGCCGCGGTCGGCGGCAGCAGCAGATGCGCTTCGGCCTCGCGCGGGATCGCGTTGCCCTGACCGCCGCCGGAGAAGCCGGTCACCGCCACCTGCGGATGCACCTCGACCAGCGCGCGCAGCGCCTCGGCCAGCAGATGCAGCGCGTTGCCGCGGCCGCGATGGATGTCGACCCCGGAATGGCCGCCGCGCAGGCCGCTGATGCGCAGGGTCATCGGCGCGACGTCGGCGAACGCGGCGGCGCGCGCGATCGGCAGCCGCAGCGTGCCGCCGGCCGCGCCCGCGCAGCCGACGATGACGTAGGCGTCGTCCTCGCAGTCGAGGTTGATCAGCAGGCGACCCGTGACCAGCGCCGGATCGAGCGCGCTGGCGCCGGTCAGGCCGGTCTCCTCGTCGACCGTGAACAGCAGCTCGAGCGGCGGCCGCGGGAAGTCGGCCTCGGCGGCCGCCATCATCAGCGCCACGCCGAGGCCGTTGTCGGCCCCGAGCGTGGTGCCGTCGGCGCGCACCCAGCCGTCGTCGTCGATCCACGGACGGATCGGATCGCGGTGGAAATCGTGGTCGGTGCCGGCGTCCTGTTCGCACACCATGTCGAGATGCGCCTGCAGCACGACGATCGGCGCACCGTCGGCGGCGCCGCGCGCCGGCACCGTGACCACCACGTTGCCGACCGCGTCGCGGCGGTGCGGCCAGCCGTGCTGCTCGGCCCAGGTCTCGACGTGGCGGATGGCCGCGGCCTCGTGCTTCGACGGGCGCGGTACCTGGCAGAGATCGGCGAACGCGCGCCACACCGCGTGCGGTTCGAGGGCGCGAATGTCGGATGCGGGATGATTCATGTGCGGTATCCTCCGGGACGCACGCTACCAACCGACCTTCGCCGCGACAAGCGCATCGCCCGCTCATCGAGCGTCGGCGGCTGCGCGACGCGGCCGCGCAGGAGATTGCGACCATGACCGATGCCCCGGGAACCCTCGAAGCGATCTGGCTCAAGCGCGCGAAGCGCGGTCCGATGGACGCCGCCGATCAGGCGCATCTGCGCGCCGGCGCCGGCCTCGACGACGACGCCAACAACCATCGGCGGCTGCGGCAGGTGACGGTGATCAGCGCCGACGTCTGGGACGACGTCCAGCGCGAGCTTGACGCCGCGGTCGCACCCGACCTGCGCCGCGCCAACCTGATGGTGCGCGGCCTCGATCTCGAAAACAGCCTCGGGCGCACGCTGGCGATCGGCGACGGTCAGCTGCGCATCCACGGCGAGACGCGTCCGTGTGACCGCATGGACGAAGGCCATCCGGGCCTGCAGGCGGCGCTCGATCCGCACTGGCGCGGCGGTGTGTACGGGGAGGCGCTCAACGACGCCGACATCGCGGTCGGCGACGCGGTCCGCTGGCTCGACGACTGACGCCCGATCGCCGTTGGCGCGCGCCGGCGACGCCGACGAGGCGCGCCCTCAGTCGAGGCGCGACAGAAACGCCTGATAGCGGCGCTGCGAGTCGCCGGCGAACGAGAGAAAGCGCATGCCCATGCCGCTGACCGGATCGCGGCCGGGCACGCTGTGGCGCATGACCTGGCCGATGCCGACGATCGGCCGGGTGTCGTTGGGCAGCGTGAACTCCATGTGGATCTTGGTGCCGAGCTCGTAGCGGCGTTCGGTCTTGAGCAGCATGCCCGAGGCGGAGATGTTCTCGGTCTGGCAGAGCAGGCGATCTTTGGTGCCGCCAAGTTTGATCTCGAGATTGGCGATGAAGCGCGCGGCCTTGCGCGGCGCCACGTTGAGCAGGCTCGACACGACCTCTTGGATGCGATTTTCCGACTCGCCCAGGGTGATCACCCGGTTGGCACCGCGGCCGACGTAGGTTTGGGCCTCGTCGATGCGGTCTTCCTGGGTCAGCAGCAGCAGCGGCGAGCGCATGCAGGGGTTGTCGTCGCGGCGCACCGAGCGCAGGAAGTTGCCGAGCGCCATGTCGCGCAGCGGATAGCGGACGATCAGCACCTCGAACGGCACGCGCGACAGCAGCTCGAGCGCGCCGCTGCCGCTCGGAAAGCGATCGACGTCGAAGGCGTCGCGCTCGAGAAACGGCGCGACGCGGCCGAACTCGTCGGGGCTGACGCCGATCACCAGCACGTTCCGGCGCTTGTTGGCGGCCGGCGGCGGCGATGCGGAAGACGAAGGGGCGGAGGTGGGAACAACCATGGGTGCGCGTGCTGCTGCTGTCCGAAGGAAGATGGACGGTCGATCGGACGGCCATCGAGGCATTTCCGGGTCGCTCAGTGTACTACGGATGCGTCGACGTTCCGCAATCGCGCCGCGCGCGAGCGCAGGCTGCCCACGTCGGATGCGCGACGCGCCGTGACAGACTCAACGTCATGCCCGCCACTGACCTGCCCGAGAAGACCTGCGCCAGCTGTGGACGCCGCATGGTCTGGCGCGCCAAGTGGGCGCGCAACTGGGACACGATCCGCTACTGCAGTGAACGCTGCCGGCGCAACAAGCCGGGCGCGACCGATCGCGCGCTGGAGGCGGCGATCCTCGCGCTGCTCACGGCCCGCGCGCGCGGCGCCACGATCTGCCCGTCGGAGGCCGCGCGCCGGGTCGCCGACCCCGACGACGAGACCGCCTGGCGCGCGCTGATGGAACCCGCGCGGGCGGCAGCGCGGCGGCTGGTGGCGGCCGGACGCGTCGTGATCACCCAGCGCGGCCGGATCGTCGATCCGTCGAGCGCGCGCGGTCCGATCCGCATCCGGCGCGCCTGACAGCCTAGCGCTTCGGCAGGCGCCCCGGCTTGAGCACAGTGCCGGCGTCGAGCGCCGCGCGCACCGCCGCGAAGATCTCGGCGTCCTTGGCTTTCTGCTCGTCGCTGCGCTTGGCCAGCGAACGCAGCGGCAGGCGCATCCGCGGCAGGTTCTCGAGCACGTCGCGATGGCGCTCGAGAAACGCCCAGTACATCGGCGTGATCGGGCACGTCCGCCGCGGGCGGAAGGCGCAGTGCTCGCAATAGTCGCTCATCTTGTCGATGTAGTTCGCGCCCGAAACGTAGGGCTTGGTGGTCATCAGATCGCCCGCGCCGAAGGTGCCCATCGCCAGCACGTTCGGCTCCACCACCCAGTCGTAGGCGTCGACGTAGCCGACCCAGAACCAATCGGTCAGCGCGCGCGGCGACACGTCGAGCAGGGTGGCGATGTTGGCCAGCACCATCAGCCGCTTGATGTGGTGCGAATAGCCTTCTTCCCACACCGCCTGCACCGACTGATCGAGGCAGTGCATGCCCGACTTGCCGTTCCAATAGGCCGGCGGCAGCGGATGGTCGGCGCCGAGATGGCTCGGCCGCGCCCCGCCGTCGCGCACCTCATCGGGCGGCGGCTCCTCGTCGTCGGCGCGCTTCTCGCCGATCGCGTCGCTGAGCCGCGACGGCGTCCACGCGACGCCCGTCCAGTCGCCGTAGCCGGCGTCGCCGGGGGCCTCGCCGACCGGCACGCCGCCCTCGACGTCGTAGCCCTCGGGCAGCGTGCGGAAGCCGTCGGTGGCCTCGTGCACGTGGTGGACGAACTCGCGCCAGCCGAGCACCTGGCGGATGAAGCCTTCCTTCGACGACAGGCCGAGATCGTCCATCGCCAGCACGTCGTCGACCACCTGCCGGGGCAGCAGGCGATGCAGGTTGATCAGCGGCGAAATGCGGGTGTGGAAGAGATTGCGCGACGCGGTCGACATCGCGTCTTCGAACGGCCCGAAGTGCGGCATGCACGACGCCTTGGCCCATGCCCACAGCGCGTCGACGTCCTCGCGCGTCGCCGGTATCGCGTCGAGCTGCAGCGTGCCGGGATGATGGGCGAAGTGGTTGGTGATCATCGCCCCGACTTCTTCGGTGATCGCGTCGACCGCGAAGGTCGGCACCGCGGGCGCGGGCGGATCGCCGTACCACGCCTGGCGGTTCTCGGCATCGAAGCTGTATTTGCCGCCGACCGGCTTGCGCCGTCCTTCCATCAGGATGCCGGTTTCGCGACGCACCTGGCGGTAGAAGGCATCGAGGCGCCAGGGCGGTTTTTTGGCGCCGCGTTCGAACTGGCTGCGCGAGGTCAGCCAGCCGTCGTGCGGCAGCTCGTCGAGCGAGCCGTCGGCGACCAGCGGCGCCAGATCGACGCGCAGCTCGCGCTCGGCCGGACGCATCATGCGCAGCGCACCGAGCTCGTCGACCACCGAGCGCAGCACCTCGCGGTAGGGCTGGCCCGGCTGGGCGATGACGTAGCGCACGGCCACGCCGAGCTCGGCCTGCTCGAGGGCGAAATGGCGCTGGTTGCTGAGCAGGAGGGCGAGCTTCTGCTTGTGGTAGGGACGCCGCGCGGCCTTCCACGGACACTCGACCAGCACGATGCCGAGCTGGGCCGGGCGCTCGCGCGACAGCGGACCGATGCCGTCGGAGAGCTGATCGTAGGGCACGTAGAGCCAGCGCCGGTCGTGGTCGCCGGGCTGCCGGGCCTCGAGCTCGCGCAGGAAGATGCGGCTCATGGCGATGCCTCCGCACCGTCGGTCGATCCGAGCGCGCCGAGCACGTCTTCGATCGCGTCGAACACGCGCTCGACGTCGGCGTCGTCGATGACGTAGGGCGGCAAAAAGTAGAGCACGTTGCCGAGCGGACGCAGCAGGATGTCGCGCGCGAGGAACGCCGCCGCCAGCTGCGGTCCGAGCGCGTCGAGATAGCCGCCGTCGCCGCGCGGCTTGACGTCGATCGCCGCCATCGCCCCGAGGCAGCGGGTCTCGGCGACCGCCGGCAGGTTCGCGATGCGCGCCAGGCGTTCGCGGAACCGACGCTCGAGCGCGGCCACCCGACCCAGGCGGTCGGCGTCGTCGAAGAGCGCCAGACTCTCGAGCGCGACCGCGCAGGCGAGCGCGTTGCCGGTGAACGAATGGCCGTGGAAGAGCGTGCGGCCGCGGTCCTCGCTCAGAAAGGCGTCGTAGATCGCCGGGCTGGCGAGCGTCGCCGACAGCGGCAGATAGCCGGCCGTGAGCGCCTTCGACACGCACAGCAGATCGGGCTCGACGCCCGCGTGCTCGCAGGCGAAGAAGCGCCCGGTGCGGCCGAAGCCGGTGAAGATTTCGTCGGCGATCAGCGGGATGCCGTGATCCGCGGTCAGCGCGCGCACGCGCTGCACGTAGGCCGGCGGCTGCACGCGCATGCCGCCCGCGCCCTGCAGCATCGGCTCAATCAGCACCGCCGCGACGCGGTCGCCCTCGCGCGCGAGCAGCGTCTCGAGATCTTCACCCGCGTCGGGGCGATCGGCGGACCACGGCGTCGCCACCCGGCGCACCGTGCAGAACAGCGCCGCGAAGGTCGCGTGGAAGGTGCTCACGCCGCCCGCCGCCATCGCGCCGAAGGTGTCGCCGTGGTACGCGTCATCGAGCGCGACGAAGAGCGTGCGCCGGTCATCGCCGCGGTTGCGCCAGTACTGGAACGCCATCTTCATCGCGACCTCGACCGCGGTCGAGCCGTCGTCGCTGTAGAACACGTGCGGCAGATCGCCGGGCGCGCGGTCCGCGAGCGCGGCCGCCAGCTTGGCCGCCGCCGGATGGGTGAAGCCGGCAAACATGACCTGCTGCATCTTCTCGGCCTGCGCCGCCAGCGCGCGGTTGAGACGCGGATGGCTGTGACCGTGGATGTTCACCCACCAGGACGAGATGCCGTCGAGGATGCGCCGCCCGTCGTGGGCGATGAGGTACGCACCGTCTGCCGCCACGATCGGAATCGGCGGCGGCGCGGTGTGCATTTGGGTGTAGGGATGCCACACGTGCGCGGCGTCGAGGGCCGCCCAGGCGGGCGCACCGTCACCGTCTGCGGACGCGGCGCCACCGGGCGCATGCGCATCTGCCGTCGGGTGCGGGAGCACGGACGCGGTCCGGCCCGTCGCGGCGGCGGGTCCGCCGGCTCTGTCGTTCCAATCAGTCATGGGAGCAATGGATCAAGAAGAGGAAAGGGTGTGCGCGAATGCAACCATGGGCACATTTATGTTGACACACTCTACACAGCGGCCGCGTGCGACATCGATGCATCGTTCTCAGCCCGCGCGGACGCCACCCGAGAGCCAGGGCACGAGCCGATTCTCCGGATCCCAATCGGCCGCCACGCGGTCGAGCGCTGCGGCGTCGAGCGGGTTCAAGCGCGGTACGGTGCCGAGCACCGGCGCGTCGCCGAACCGCGCCACCGCGCGCTGATTCTCGTCATTCGGCGGTCCGTTCAGTACGACGCCGGCCACCGGCAGGTTGCGCCGGCGCAGCGCTTCGAGGCTGAGCAGGCTGTGGTTGATCGTGCCGAGCGTGCTGCGCGCCACCAGCAAACAGCCGAAGCGCGGCCCCTCGATCGCCGCCAGCTCGCCGATCAGATCAATCAGCAGATCGCCCGCGTCGCTCAGCGGCACGAGCAGGCCGCCAACGCCCTCGATCACCAGCGGTCCGGCGTCGTCCGCCGCGCGCAGCGCGCGGAAGGCATCGTGGATCCGCGTGCGCGCGATGCGGTCGCCGTCGAGCCGCGCCGCCAGATGCGGCGACAGCGGCTCGCGATGGGCGGAGGTTTCGGGTGCGATGCGCACCGGCCGTCCCGCGGTCAGGTCCGCCACGGTGATGCTGTCGCGGCCCTCGATCGTGCCGCTGGCAACCGGTTTCCAGTAGGTCAGCGGCGGGGCGAGATCGGCGTAGCGCCGGCACACCAAAGCGGAAACGACGGTCTTGCCGACCTCGGTGTCGGTGCCCACGATCATCAGCGTCATACCGGTACCTCCGTCATCGCGGCAGCGCCCGGCGCGCGCGCGGCCGCGGTTGCAGCGTGCACGCGCAGCGCCCGCACGACGTCGTCGGCGAGCGCGTCGAGCTGCGCGTCGTCGTGATCGGCGTGCACCGAGATCCGCAGGCGCGCCGTGCCGGGCGCGACGGTCGGCGGACGAATGGCGCGCACGTCCCAGCCGCGGCGCGCGAGCGCGTCGGCCACCGCCAGCGCGCTGCGGTTGTCGCCGATCATCACCGGCACGATCGGCCCGGTGCTCGCCAGGCAGTCGCAGCCCGCGG
>JBCCOR010000129.1:0-9885 GCA_039025295.1 Acidobacteriota bacterium | reverse complement strand
TTCGAAACCGACTACTTCGGCGACCCGGCCTACCTCAGCCAGTCGGGCCAGCTCTATCTCGAGCCCGCCGCCGCCGCGTTCGGCAAGGTCTACTGCATGGGCCCGACCTTCCGCGCCGAAAAGTCGAAGACCCGCCGCCATCTGATGGAGTTCTGGATGGTCGAGCCAGAGGTCGCCTTCCTCGAATTCGACGGCCTTCTGACGCTGATCCAGTCGTTCGTCGGCGAGCTGACGGCGCGCGTCCTCGACCGCTGCGCCGAGCCGCTCAAGGTGCTCGAGCGCGACACCGCCAAGCTCGAGGCGATCGTGCCGCCGTTCCCGCACATCCACTACACCGAGGCGGTCGAGCGCCTGAAGGAAGCCGGCAGCGAGATCGAATGGGGCGCCGACTTCGGCGGCGAGGACGAAACCATCCTCGCCAACCAGTTCGACAAGCCGCTGCTCGTCAGCCGCTTCCCGACCGCGCTCAAGGCGTTCTACATGCAGCCCGATCCGAACGATGAGAACGTCGTGCTGGGCGTCGACCTGATCGCGCCCGAGGGCTACGGCGAGATCATCGGCGGCAGCCAGCGCATCCACGATCACGATCTGCTGCTGTCGCGCATCCACCATCACGAGCTGCCGGTCGAGCCGTTCCAGTGGTACCTCGACATCCGCAAATACGGCACCTTCCCCCACAGCGGCTTCGGCATGGGCATCGAGCGCTTCGTCTGCTGGATGTGCGGCATCCCGCATCTGCGCGAGACCATCCCGTACCCGCGGATGCTCTACAAGATCTACCCGTAGGCCCGCGGCCGACCGCCGGTCTCCTGAGCGCGTGCGCACGATGCTGCTCTGCAGCATTCTGGATCAACAATGCCGCCTTGCGGCATCTTGGCACGCGTTCTGCACTTTCGTTGAACAACGCACAAGAACACCGGCATCTGGGAACGCTCATTCCCACTTTCAAGAAAATCCGCCGGCCTTCATTCCCACGTTTAAGAATTTCGCGTGGGCAACAATCATCGTTCGCTTGTAAGGAGACGCAACCATGGCGATCGAATCCGCCACGACCACCCCGCCTGCCAACGAGATGCCGCTCGACGCGGCCGAGGCAACCCCGGCCAACGACGACAGCGCAGCCGTCAACGGCAGCGACGCGCGCGCCGAGGGTGAGCGCACCGAATCCAACCCGGCCGACAGCGCGCCGAGCGACCAGTTCGACGAGGCGCCGTCCGACGACGGCCTGCTGCCCTCGCGCTACGTCCCCTGGTCGTCGCCGGGCGCCAACGGCGATCTGACCGAGGCCGCGCGCAGCGACCTGCAGGTGCTCAACCCCGACGCGACGACGACGAGCGCGGCCGACGCGCCGACCGACGGCGCCGACGATCTCGCCACCGCAGTAACCGTCGTCGACGCGAGCGTGCCGACGCTCGACAGCCTGCTCGACGGCGTGCCCAGCGCGCCCACGACGACGACCGCAGCCGAGGTCGACGCCGAGGTGCCGGCACTCGACAGCCTGCTCGGCGACGACGCATCCGCGGGCGGCGCCGATCTCGCGTTCGAGCTGCCCACGGCCGTCGACCGCAGCGTCCCGGGCAGCGATCCGGCGCTCGGCTTCCCGACCACCAACCCGGTCGACGTCGGCAGCCTCTTCCCGACGGCCGATACGACGACCCCGCTCGCGACCACCAACCCGGTCGACGTCGACGGCCTCTTCCCGACGGCCGACACCGTCGCCGTCGCGCCCGGCGCGCCGGTCCGCGTCGACAACAGCGTCCCCGGACTCGATCCGGTCGTCGGCTTCCCCGCCGACGGCGCCCCGGTCGGCGTCGACAACGGCGTGCCCGGACTCGATCCGGTGATCGGTGCGCCCAACGTCGGCGCGCCGGTGGGCATCGACAACGGCGTCCCGGGCCTCGATCCGACGATCGGCTTCCCGGGCGACGGCATACCGGCCGACGCGGTGCCGATCGACAACACCGTGCCGGGCCTCGACGACATCGCCTTCCTCCCGCGCAATCGGGTCGACGAGCCGCAGACGCTCAACGACATCCGCAACGGCGGCTTTCTGACCCGCGGCGACAACTCGCCGGCGGTCGGCACCGCGCGCCAGATGATGACCGATCTCGGCTTCACCGGCGGCGTCAGCGACAACTTCAACCGCAACGCGGCGCGCATGACCCGCGGCGTCCAGGAGGCCTGGAGCCTGCCCGCCGACGGCGTCTTCGGCCGCGACACGCTCAGCGCCGTGCAGCAGGCGCTCGGACCGTTCTCGGGCACCATTCCCGACGGCCAGATCACCACCGCCGAGTTCGGCGCGCCGAGCGTGCGCCTGCCCGTCCGCGGCATGTGGGATCCGGGCGAGACCGTGCGCATCACCAGCGCGTTCAACGAGCCGGCGGGCCACGGCGACAAGGGCGGCGGCGGCCCCGAGATCCGCGCCGACGATCCGCTCCGGGTCGGCTGGAACCCGTCCGCCAACCGCAATCTGGGCATCGATTACATCGCCCAGAACGCCGACGGCACCGACAACGACTTCACCCACAACTGGTTCAACGGCGTGGTGCGCGAGACCAACCGCTCGGCGGTGTTCCAGAACGGCCCGATCGATCGCGCCGAGAGCGATCGCGCCGGCGCCTGGGGCCGCACCGTCGTGATGCAGACCGACTTCACCTACCCGGTCAACAACCCGATCACGCGCGAGACGCGCCGCCTGCCGGTCATGGCGCAGTACGGCCATCTCGAGAGCATCAACGTGCGCGAGGGCCAGCGGGTGAACGCCGGCCAGATCCTCGGCCGCATGGGCGGCGCCGGTCCCGACGGCGACGGCCAGTATCCCGAGCACAACGATCTGCAGATCTACGTCGAGATGCCGCGCGACTGGGCCAATGAGTTCGGCGTCGATCTGCGCAACACCAACCAGCGTCGCATCCAGATCGATCCGAACATCGTGATCCAGCAGGCCGCCAAGGACAGCATCCAGGCCGCCTCGGCGGATCCGTTCGGCGCGCAGGAATTGAACAGCGTCGCGAGCTACGTCGGCCGTCGGGCCGGGCTGACTCCGCAGGCGGCGTTCGACTTCATGAACAACTTCGCCAATCAGCCGCGCCCCTGATCGCAGCCCGTCGCGCGCGACAGCGCGCACACCAGAAACCAAACGCCCGGCGAAGCGATTCGCCGGGCGTGTGGTTTCGTGGCGCCTTCGTGGCGCAGCGCGCCGCGTCAGGGCGAGGGCAGAATCAGGCCGGCCGCGGCCTGCAGCTGTGCGAGGACCGCACGGTCGACGCTGGGCGGACGCTGCACCGCCGACACGAAGTCGGGGCGCGGGAAGCGATCGGGGCCGAAGCGGCTCGGTTCGCAGACGATCGGCGTCCAGCGGCGGCTCAGTCGAAAGGCCGGCACGGGCGGTTCGGGCATGCGCAGCGCCAGGGGCGGACGGCAGCGCGCCAGGCGACGCCGCTCGGCTTCGCTCAGCGGCGGCCGTCGCGCCGGCGTGCGCACGCGCGCGTCGTGCGCGGCGCGGCACAGATCGTCGAGCGTCTCGCGCACGCTGTCGATCACGTTCTGGAGCGCCGCGGGCGACAGGTCGTCGGCCCAGGGATCCACGCGTTCACCGACGTCCGGCGTCGGCAGCGGCGGGGTACCGGCAAGATCCATGGCCCAGATCTCCGTGCGGCGCGATGCAGAACAGCCAGCGGCCGGACCGCGTCGCGCGCAGAGCAGTCGATCGACCGCGCCCTGTGGGCGCAGACGACCGCGTCAGAAGTGAATGGCATCCGTAAGTCTGCTTCCAGGCTAAGGAACGAATTCCTCGGCGTCAAGCAAAAATATAGGATTGTTCACCCGGGAAAAATTCCTGGTGACGGGGAATGTGTGCTCACTCACTGTCCGCGGACGCCGACGCGAGCAGCGCGTCGACCGTCCCCTGGGTCACGGCGTGGTAGCCCGGCCGGAAGCGGGCGTAGAGCGCCTGGGCGCGCGCCAGCCCGGCCGGCGTCTCGACCAGGCGCTCGAACAGCGGCGCGACGAATTTGCGCCGCCCCATGCCGCCGAGAAACGCCTCGAGCGACGGATAGCCGGGCGCGTAGTCGTTGCGGATGACGTGATGCAGCCAGGCGTGACGCAGCTCGCTGTTGCCGGTGTCGCTGAGCGTGAAGGTGGCGTCGAGCGCGGCCATGCGCGCGGCGTCGATGGCGTCGGGCAGGCCGCGCAGGAAGTGCAGCCGCTCATGGGTGCTCCAATCGTCCCAGGGCACGCCGGTGGGCGCGATCGCCTCGCTCTCGAGCCAGCGCGTGCGCGCGGCGTCGACCTGGGCGAACGCCGCCGACGCCACCCGCGGGGTCTGCGGCGGCAGGCCGGGGCCGTAGATCCACGCGTCGATGTCGACCGCTTCAGCCGCCGGCGTATCGGCGAGCAGATGGGTGCGCAGGTCGTCGACGAACGTGGCGGTGTCGAGCGATTGGAACGCGTAGCGATCGAAATAGCCCTGGAGCCAGACGTCGAAGCGCTCGCGGCCGACCGCCTCCTCGAGCGCGCGCAGCAGGAAATACCCCTTCTCGTAGGCGACGTCGGTCATGCCGTCGTCGGGATCGCGGCCGGCGAGATTGAGATGCAGCCAGGTGTCGCGCCGCTGGCCGTCAGCGTCGAGATCGGCGACCGTCGCGCGCAGATCCTGCATGCCGAGCTGGGCGAGCATCTCGGCGTACGGCCCGCCCTTGACCGCCTCCATGATCCGTCGCTCGAGATAGACGGTGAAGCCTTCGTTGAGCCAGAAGTCGTCCCAGGTGGCGTTGGTGACGAGATTGCCCGACCACGAGTGGGCCAGCTCATGGGCGATCAGCGCCACCAGCGAGCGATCGCGCGCGAGGATGGTGGGCGTGGCGAAGGTCAGCCGCGGGTTCTCCATGCCGCCGAACGGAAAGCTCGGCGGCAGCACCAGCACGTCGAAGCGGCCCCAGCGGTAGGGGCCGTAGAGCGCCTCGGTCTGCTCGATCATCGCCTCGGTCTCGGCAAACTCCCAGGCCGCCATCTCGACCACCTTCGGCCCGGCGTAGACGCCGGTGCGCGCGCCCATCGACTGGAAGCGCAGATCGCCGGCCGCGATCGCCAGCAGATACGACGGAATCGCCTGGGGCATGCGGAAGGTGTAGACGCCGTCGGCCGTGGGCGCGACCGGGTTCTCGGCGCTCATCACGGCGAGCAGGCCGGGCGGCACGCGCACCGTCGCGTCGTAGGTCATGCGCACCGCGGGGGTGTCCTGGCACGGCACCCAGGTGCGGGCGAGGATCGCCTGCGACTGCGAGAACAGAAACGGCGCCTCGCTGTCGGCCTGGGCCGGCGTCAGCCACTGCAGCGCCGCCGCCTCGGGGCGCGTGGCGTAGTCGACGTGGACGATCTCGACGTCGGGCCCGACCGGCACGTGCAGCGCGCGGCCGAGCCGCGGGTCCGGCGGATCGAGCGTATACGGGGCGTCGTCGGATGCGTCGTCGAGGCGCACGCGCACGATGTCGAGATCGCGCGTGTCGAGATGCAGCACGTCGGCCGACGGATCGCGCCGATCGAGCGTCAGCGAGGCGCGCCCGCGCAGCACCTGCGCGTCGAAGTCGGCGGTCAGATCGAGCGTCAGATGGCGGATCGCGATCTGATCGGGACGCGCCGCGCTGTGCGGATCGCCGTGGGCGTAGGCCGCGGGCGTTGCGCGGGCCACGGTGTCCTCGTCGGCGTCGTCGATCGACGCCTCGTCGGCGGCCTCACCGACGCCGGGCGCGCGTTCGGCCGGCGCGGTGCAGGCGGTGAGCGCGCCGAAGGTGAGCAGGGTGAACAGCGCGGCGCGGATCGCAGACGATGCGGACGGGGCAGTAAACATGGTGGATTCTCCGGGCGAATGCGGCGCGCGGCCAAGCGCGGCGTTGACGTTGGGCCGTTGGATGGGGAGCGAGAGGGATGACGGCGGATGAAGCGACGTTACTATAGCGATCCGATGAAGCCCCTCGGCCGCCATCTGATCGCGGAGCTCTACGGCTGCCGCGCCGATCGACTCGACGATCTGGACACCCTGCGCCGCGCGCTCTACGACGCGGCCGACGCGATCGGCGCCACCTGCCTCGGCGATCGCTTCCACCGCTTCACGCCCCAGGGCGTGTCGGGCACGGTGCTGATCGCCGAATCCCATCTCGGCATCCACACCTGGCCGGAGCACGGCTACGCGGCGTTCGACGTCTTCACCTGCGGCGATCTCGATCCGGCGCCGGCCGCGGCGCTGATCGCGGCGCGCCTCGACGCCGCCGAAGTACGCCAGCAGACCATCGAACGCGGCCTCATCGGCGACGCCCTGCGCGGACCCGACGACGTCGCACTGCGCACCCACACCTGGACGCGGACGCGTCCGTAGGCGCAAGCGCGGGCGAATCTGCTAGGCTCATGCGCGCATCCACGGCGCGCGCCGTCCCGCGCGCGGATCGCCCTCACCCACCCACCATCGCAGCCATCTCCCGGTCGCACGGCGCGCCTGCGCCGCGCGATCCCCCCGCCTTATGAGCCACGACCCCGCTCCGCCTCGCCCCCGAACGCACGACGCCGCGCCGCGCCGCGTCGGCATGATCAGCCTCGGCTGTCCGAAGAACCTGGTCGACAGCGAGGTCATGCTCGGCACGCTGCGCGGCGAAGGCCACGAGATCGTCAGCGACATCGACCAGGCCGATACGGTGATCGTCAACACCTGCGCCTTCATCGATCCGGCCAAGGAAGAGTCGATCGACACCATCCTCGACGTCGCCCGCCGCAAACAGATGGACGGCGGCCCGTCGAAGCTGATCGTCGCCGGCTGCATGGTCAACCGCTACGCCGAGGCGCTGGCCGAGGAGATTCCCGAGATCGACGGCTTCGTCGATCTCGACGGCCTGCGCGAGGTCGGCCGGGTGATCGACGGCGCCCGCGCGCGCAGCGGCGGCGGCCTGGTGACGATCGGCGCGCCCGACGGCGGGCGACCGGCGCCGCCGACCTTCCGCAGCGACCAGATCGCCAGCGAGCGGGTGTTCGACCACGAGTCGCCGCGCCTGCGGATCACGCCCACCCACGCCTACCTGAAGGTCGCCGAGGGCTGCAACAACCCATGCACCTTCTGCGCCATTCCGCAGTGGCGCGGACGCTTCCGCAGCCGCACGATCGAGAGCCTGGTCGAGGAGGCGCGCCGCTTCGCCGACGAGGGCGTGCAGGAGCTCAACCTGATCGCCCAGGACACCACCCGCTACGGCGAAGATCTCGACTACGGCCGCCACGGCCTGGTCAAGCTGGTCGAAGCGCTGCTCGCAGCGACCGACGTGCCCTGGATCCGCTTCCTCTACGCCTACCCGACCACGCTCGACGAAGAGCTGCTGGTGCTGATGGGCCAGGAGCCGCGCTTCGTCTCGTACCTCGACATGCCGCTGCAGCACAGCCATCCCGACATGCTGCGGGCAATGCGCCGCGGCGGCCGCGCGCCGCGCTATCTGCGCCAGCTGGCGCGCGCGCGCGAGCTCGCCCCCGACGTCTTCCTGCGCAGCACGTTCATCGTCGGCTTCCCGGGCGAGACCGAAGAACACGCCGATCACCTGATCGACTTCATCGAAGAAGCGCAGTTCGACCATCTCGGCGGCTTCGTCTACAGCCCCGAGGACGGCACGCCCGGCGCCGCGCTGCCGAATCGCGTGCCGGCCGGCGTCGCCCAGCGGCGGCACGCGCGCCTGCTCGAGGCGCAGCGGCCGATCGCCCACGCCCGACGCCAGGCGCTGGTCGGACGCGTCCTGCCGGTGCTGGTCGAGGGCGTCTGCCGCGAGACCGAGCATCTGCTCGAAGGCCGCCATCACGGCATGGCGCCCGAGATCGACGGCCGCCTGCTGATCAACGACGGCGTCGCCCCGCCGGGCCGCTTCGTCGAGCTCGAGATCACCGAGGCGCACGCCGACGACCTGGTCGGCCGCATCGTCGGACCGCGCGACGTGCCCGGCATCGTGCGGTCGCCCGACGCCGATCTCGCCGCCGCCCACGACGTCCGGTGAGCCACGCCCAATGCTGATTCTCGACGACGCCCTGCACCATCCCGAGCTGCCGCGCGGCGTGGTGGCCACAATCGGCAACTACGACGGCGTTCACCGGGGGCAGCGCGCGATTCTCGAACGCGTGGTCGAACGCGCCCGCGAACGCGCGCTGCGCGCCGTCGCCATCACCTTCGATCCGCATCCCAAGTCGGTGCTGCGTCCGGAGACCGCGCCAGCGCTGCTCACGCCGCGGCCGCAGCGCGACGCGCTGATCGCCGAGATCGGGCTCGACGCCCTGCTCGTCATCCGCTTCGACACGACCTTCGCCGCCACCAGCGCCGACGACTTCGCCCGCGACTTCCTGCACCGCCGGCTCGACATGCGCGAGCTCCACGTCGGCAGCGACTTCCGCTTCGGCCGCGGACGCACCGGCGATCTCGCGCATCTGCAGGCGCTGGGCGAGACGCTCGGCTTCACCGCCGAGGGCGGGTCGCTGCTGCGCGAGGACGGCGCGGTCGTCTCGAGCACCCGCATCCGCAGCCTGCTCGACGACGGGCATGCCGCCGCCGCGCGCGCGCTCCTCGGCCGTCCCTACGCGCTCTACGGCACCGTCGTCCGCGGCGCGCGCATGGGTCAGCGGCTCGGCTGGCCAACGATCAACCTCGATCCGGTGAGCGAGCTGATTCCCGCCAGCGGCGTCTACGTCTCGCGCGTGCGGCTGCCGTCGTATTCGTCGCCGTTCGAGGCGGTCACCAACATCGGCACGCGGCCGACGGTCTACGAGAGCTTTGATCGCGTGATCGAGAGCCATCTGATCGACTTCGACGGCGACGTCTACGGCCAGGCGGTCGAGGTCGAGCTGCTCGACCATCTGCGCGATGAGCAAATGTTCTCGACCGTGATGGAGCTCGCGGCCCAGATCGGCCGCGACGTCGAGGCCGCCCGCACGTACTTCGCCGCCCGGCGCACGGCCCTGCCGACCTCGTGAGTCCATCGTTCGCACGTAACCGGTGCGCCGCAGCGCGCATTTCATCCCCAGACGCACGCGCCGCCCATCGCGCGCGGGCTTTCCACCCACGACACGCGAGCGCCGACGCGCGCCTCACCCCGCAGAAGGAGAACACCATGGCCAATGAGAAAGTCGTTCACCTGGACGAGAACAACTTCGACGACGTGGTCAACAGCTCGACCCCCACGCTGGTCGACTTCTGGGCCGGCTGGTGCGGTCCGTGCCGCATGGTCGCGCCGACGCTCGACCAGATCGCCGACGAGCGCGACAGCAACCTGACCGTCGCCAAGGTCGACATCGACACCCACCAGACCCTCGCGATGCGCTACCAGGTCCAGAGCATTCCGACCTTCCTGCTTTTCCAGAACGGCGAGATCAAGGACCGCATGATGGGCGCGATGCCCAAGTCGGCCTTCGATTCGTTCATCGATCGCAACGTCTGACGGCGGCCTGCCGACCATGTCCGCGTCCGCAGCGCGCGCCGACAGCAGCGGCGAAGTCCCAGCCGACGACGCGCCGGCGGACGACCGGACGCACCAGTGCCTCCACGCCGCGGGCGGCGCGGCACGGCTCGTTTTCGGGAGCCCCCCCACCCCGGCGGGCCGGGCCGGGACGGGCGGCGGGCGCGTCGGCCATGGCTTCGCCGTGGTGCCGCGCGGCGACGCATCGCCGCATCTCGCCAATCTCGTCGGCATGGAGCGCGACGAGGCGGCGCGAAGCCCGTATCCGCTGATCCATCCCGAGGCGCTCGAGGTGCACGCGCTGCGCGAGGCCGATCCGACGCCCGGCGGACGGACGTCGCAGTGCGCGAGCGCGCGCATGACGACGCCGGCCAGCACCGCCGCGGGCGTCGGATCGGCCTCGCGCAGCGCGTGCACC
>JBCCOR010000128.1:0-9925 GCA_039025295.1 Acidobacteriota bacterium | reverse complement strand
GCGATCGCCTGGTCGATCTGGTCGGCAGCGCGCCGTCGATGCAGCGGCTCTTCCGGCGGGTCGAGAAGCTCGCCGGCACCGACGCGACGATCCTGATCACCGGCGAGAGCGGCACCGGCAAGGAGCTCGGCGCGCGCGCCCTGCACGCGCTCTCGCCGCGGCGGGCGGCGGGGCCGTTCCATCCGGTCAACTGCGCGGCGATCCCTGAAACGCTGATCGAGTCGGAATTCTTCGGCGTCGAGAAGGGCGCCTACACCGGCGCCGACCGCGCGCGTCCGGGCAGCTTCGAGCTCGCCGACGGGGGCACCCTCTTTCTCGACGAGATCGGCGAGCTGCCTCTGGCGATGCAGCCCAAGCTGCTGCGCGCGCTGCAGGAGGGCCGCGTGCAGCGGGTCGGTGGCGCCAAGGAGATCGCGGTCGACGTGCGCATCATCGCCGCCACCAACCGCGATCTGGCCGCCGAGGTGCGCGCCGGCCGCTTCCGCGAGGATCTCTTCTACCGCCTCGACGTCGTGCCGCTGCAGATGCCGCCGCTGCGCGCGCGTCGCGAGGACATTCCGCGCCTGGTCGCGCACTTCGCCGCGCGCGCGTCGCGGCGCCACGGCGTGGCGGCGCCGAGCTTCCCGCGCGCGCTGATGCGCCGGCTGATGGACCACACCTGGCCCGGCAACGTGCGCGAGCTGGCGAACGCGGTCGAGCGCCTGGCGCTCTTGGCCGAGGACGGCGTGCCCTCGGCCGACGATCTGCCGCCGTCGATCGCCGATCCGCCGTCGGCCGAGGCGATCGGCTTCGAACTGCCGCCGGGCGGCCTGTCGTGGGAGGCGCACGAGCGCGACTGCCTGCGCCAGGCGCTCGCGCTCGCCGGCGGCAACCGCGCGCGCGCCGCGCGCCTGCTCGATCTGCCCTACAAGGCGTTCCTCTACCGCCTCGACAAGCACGGCCTGGCGCCGGCGTGACGCGGCGCGCTGCGACCGCTCCCCATTTCGGGAGATCGCGCCGCATTTCGGGCGGCGCGCGCGCACGCGGCGCGGCCGTCGACGGCCACGCGTTCTCCCCAAATGGGCACATCGCGGACGATTCCGGAAAATCGCCGCCGGTCGGGATGCCGCAGGCCGACGGCGACGCGGTGGGCGTCGCGCTGGCACGGCGGTTGCTCTAGAACCCTGGCGACGACACATCGGCCCGGCGCGCGCTGGCGGCCCGGCCTTCATCCCGACTCAGGAGGCATTCGCGTATGAACCTGCAGCATCCCCCGATCCTCTCCCTCGCGCTCACGCTGCTGCTCGGCGCCGGTCTGGCCCTCGCCGGCGAAACGACCACGTCCACCAGCAAGATCGCGATCGCGGTCGCCGACGACGAAGGACCGCCGCTGTCGTTCGAGGTCGAGAACCTCGAGATCGGCGAGCACCGCACGATCGTCACCGACGACGGCGAGGTGGTCGTGACCCGCACCGCCGAGGGCCTGATCGTCGACCGCCCGGGCCGCGAGCCGCTGGTGATCGACTTCGAGGTCCACGACCACGCACAGATCGAATTCGACACCCAAACCAGCAGCAGCGGCGCGCAGGTGATCGACAAAAAGGTGATCGTGCGCTCGCTCGCCGGCGCCGGCGCGTCGTCGAGCGCGGTGGCGATCGCGGGCGACGGCACGGCCCACACCTCGATGATGTTCATCGACGACGACGGCAAGGTCCATCGCCTCGGCGGCAAAGGCGGCGCCTACGCCTGGGCGGGCGACGGCAAGGCGAAAGACATTGTGATCAAGCATCTCGGCGGCCACGCCGGCGCGCTCGACGCGCTGCGCGCGGCGGGCGTCCTCGACGATCTCGACGCCGACATGCGCGACCGCATCGAAGCCGCGCTCGCCGGCGGCGGTGACGGCGACGAACAGCACGTGGAGGTGATCCGCTTGAAGGTTGCAGCCGACGACGAGGAAGAAGACAACCGCTGATCGCCGGGCGCCGTCGGGCGCTTGCCACGCGGTCCAGACGGCCGTCCAGCGCGTGTGCGCCGGGCGGCCGTCGTGCATGAAATCCCATGATAGAATGTCGAAAATGAGACGCACAATTCATTGTCTTGGGACTGTAGTGACGGCTGCCTGGGTATTCGGTATTTTGGCAGGCTATGCCATAGTCTGGCCGATTTATCCCGAGGGAACCGCGCTCGCGCCTCTCAGCGAAGATGAAACGCTATTCATCTGGGATTTCCGGGCTGGCGACCTTCATCACTCGATGTATGACGATGTCCCAGCCGTCCAGATCCAGCAAGACGGAACGGTCTGGGTTTACCGGCATCGCTTCCAGAAAAAGCCAGGCTGGTTTTCGATGAAACTATCGAATCAAGAACTCCAGCGTTTGATCGAACAGATCCAAGCAAGCAACATTTTCGAACTCTCTGGCCAGCAGATACGCGAAACCGCGGACGAGGCTCGGCTCTTGGCTATTCAGGGCGGTCGGCGCAACACGTTCTGGACCAGCAGCGCGATCTATTTGTTCCGATTCTACGACCGAAGCCAAGCATCTACGCAAGTTGGCATGCGCGAAGTAAGATTACTGGACCTGTTCCAGTATGAAAAATACTATCCAGAAATTACTAGCCTCAAAGACGCGATTGCCATTGCGCGGAAGATGCGTGAAATCTATCGCGACCCGCGCTTGGAGGCGAAGAGCGAAACCACGCGTCCGGAAGAGTGATGATCGCCAACCATTGCTTCCGGTACTTCTGCCCGATCATTATATTTTTCTTGATCGCTCTCGTAGCACCAACGATCTCGCAGGCTGGCGCTTTCATCATCAGTGAGACTCTCTTTGCCGATGAACGCTCTGTGGTTCATCCTCCGCGCTATGTAGGCAGCGGCGGCGTGCTTGAAGTGAACGTCTGCATCAACCCAAATTCCATGCACGCCTCAGCCATGCGAGCACCGATGCGCAGGGCCATCGCAACCATCAACGCCAACTCTCCTGTCTTGGGAAATCTACGCCACGGTAGCTCACTGCATGACACGCCTACCGGGAAGATCGATTTCGAGTCCGTCGCTTTGCATGAACTTGGGCACGCAATTGGCCTAGCACATCCTCACGTCAACAACCGGCAGGACAAGAGCTTCGGGCCGAGCACTCGATTTACGCAATCTCTTCCCGGCCCGAATCAAACGTACGACACCGACGAAGGCGCCGACGCCATGGAGGGAACGGCAGACGATCTACGGGGAGATGACACCAATGCCCATTGGTTTTTCCACGGCTACAACGACCCGTTCACACTCCGCTTTCCGGTTGATGCGACGACGTACAGCGTCGAGCCGGACGGACTGCCAACAGACCATCATTTCGTCGCGATTGCTGATCGATGGATCTCCCTGCGGCTCGGACATCCGTTTACAGAAGCAGTCATGGTGCAAGAGGTTTTTCTCCAAGAAGAACAGCGCCAGCTGTCGCCTGATGACGTGGCAACGATGCGGTTTGCGGAGAGCGGACGGGATGAAACCCATGGTACTCCCGACGACTACCAGCTTCACCTCATCCTTCATCACGATGGGGCGCCTTGTGATATCTGGGTATCGCTGGAAGACATCAGCTCCGCCGCAGTGGTGAATTTGGGCTTGATTTCGATTGGAAACAACCATTTCCGCGTCGCTGAGAACACCAGCGGCGAGATCTCGATCCACTTCAATCAGACGCTGCCTTGGTGGTTCGGTGTGTCTACACTGCCGAATATCTTTGCGTCTCGCTTCGAGACGGGCGATGTGTCCGAATGGTCTCCCGCCCCCAACGCCCGCCGCATTCCGTGACCGTGCGCTTCGTTCATCGACAAAGCGCCGGCTGGATGCTCGCGCTTCTTCTCGTCATCGCGCTCGGCGTCGCCGACGCGCGTGCCGTCCGCGCTGACGCCTCCGACGCGCCGGCCGCCGGCGACGACCGCGGCGCGCCCTACGCCGCGACGATCTACCGCGACGCCTGGGGCGTGCCCCACGTCCACGGACGGCGCGACGCCGATGCCGCCTACGGCTTCGGCTACGCACAGGCCGAGGACGATCTGCCGCGCCTCGTCGACAACGTGCTGCGCGCCACCGGCCGCGCCGCCGAGGTCCACGGGCGCGATCTCGCCCGCGAGGACTGGCTCAACCGCGCGCTCGAGATCCCGCGCCGCGCGCAGGCCGAGTACGCCGGCGCCGCGCCCGACGTGCGCGCCCTCCTCGACGGCTACGCCGCCGGCGTCATGCGCTACGTCGACGACCACGCCACCGCGCGCGCGCTCCTGGCGCGCGTGCGCCTCGAGCGGGTCGAACCGTGGCATCCGCTCGCCCTGATCCGCCATCTCTACGACCAGCGCGGCTTCCTGCGCGCCGCTGCCTACGAGGTCGACGACTTCGAGGCCGCCCTGCAGCGCGCCTTCGAGGCCGCGGTCGAGGCCGGCCTCGCCGGCGCGGTCGACGACGGGGCCGTCGACGATGGGACCGTCGGCAATGACGCGATCGACGGCGCCGCGCCCGAGCCGGTCGCGCCCGCCGCGCTGGCCGGCTCGAACAGCTGGGCCGCCATGCCGTCGCGCACCGCCGACGGCCGCACCTTCCTCTTCATCAATCCGCATCTGCCGCTCTTCGGCCCGTCGCGCGTCTACGAAGGCCACGTCATCAGCGACGCCGGCTGGAACTTCAGCGGCTACACGCGCCTCGGCTTCCCGCTGCCCTACGTCGGCTTCTCGCCGCGGCTCGGCTGGGCGTCGACCGACAACGCCGCCGATCTGGTCGACGTCTACCGCGAGCGCTTCGACGATCCCGCGCAGCCCGACCGCTACCGCGTCGGCGACGCCGTGCGCGACGCGATCGCGATCGACGCGACGCCGATCCGCGTGCGCCAGCGCGGCGGACGCCTGGCCGCGGTGCCGGTCGCGATCCGCCGCACGCATCGCGGTCCGCTCGTGCTGCAGGCGGCCGACGGCGCAGCGCTCGCCGTGCGCATCGCCGGCGCCGAGGACGAAGGCTGGCTGGCGCAGTGGTACGCGATGACCCGCGCCCGCGATCTCGATCAGTTCCGCGCCGCGACCGCGCCTCTCGCCGTGCGCTTCGGCAACTACCTCTACGCCGACGCCGACGGCCACGTGCGCTTCGTCTACAACGCGCCGATTCCGATCCGCGATCCGGCGGTCGACGCTCGCCGCGTTCTCGACGGCGCCGATCCGCGCAGCGACTGGCGCGGCACGATCGCGCAGGCCGATCTGCCGCAGGTCAACGATCCGCCGACCGGCTGGCTGCAGAACGGCAACGGCACGCCCCTGCTCAGCACCGACCCGAGCGCCTCGGGCGTCAATCCGTCGGCCGAGCGCTTCGCCGCGCTGATCGTCGAAGGCGACAACGCCCGCAGTCGCCGCGCCCGCCAGCTGCTCGCGGCCCAGCCGCGCTGGACCTTCGACGCCTGGGCGCGCGCCACCCACGACACCACGCTCGTCGCCGCCGCGGAGGATCTGCCGCGGCTCTTCGCCGCCGCCGATGCCGCCGCCGCCGACGCCGACCGCGACGCCGCGCTCGCGCGCCTGCGCGCGTGGGACGGCCGCGCGACGACCGACTCGGTCGCGACCACGCTCTTCGTCGCCTGGTGGGACCGTGCCCACCGCCGCAGCCCGAGCCGCCGCTGGGCCTTCGACGCCGACGGCGATCCGCTCGCCGCCTTCGACGCGGCGCGCGCCGATCTGCGCGCCGCCTGGGGCACGTGGCAGGTGCCGTGGGGCGAGATCAACCGCGTCCAGCGGCCGGCGCCGCGCCGCACGCTCGAGGGCCTGCCCGCGACGGGCGGGCCCCGCTTCGACGACGACGCGCGCTCGTGGCCGGCGCCGGCCGCCCCCACCTGGAGCGGCGCGTCGTTCACGCTCTGGCCGCATGCGCGGCCGCTCGCGAGCGCGCAGGACGACGGCCGGCGTCCGCTGCGCCATTACGCGCGCGGCGGCAACAGCTACGTCGCCGTCGTCGCCTTCGGCCGCGCGGACGCCGACGGTCGACCGCCGACCGAGGCGCGCACGCTGCATCTCTTCGGCGCCTCGGGCAATCCGGCGTCGCCGCACTTCGATGACCAGATCCCGCGCGCGGTCGCCGGCGACTACAAGCCGTCGCCGCTCACGCTCGATGCCGTGCGCCGCGCCGCCGTCCGCCACACCGCGCTCGGCACGCCACCGTCCGCCAGAACCGAGGACGAATTCCCCGCGCCTTCGCCCTGATTGCCCAAGATTTGTCGACCCCCGGCTTTCACACGTGACGCCGCATGCGCAAGCCGGTACACTTACTTGATTTTTGATGAGCTAGGCACCCCTGCGCACCGCAATGCAACACGCTCGGTTCAACCCATTCGAAGGAGGACGTGCGCGGGGTGATTGTGGATCTGATGCGGAAAGAAGGAGCCATTTCACCCAGCGCGCTGGACGTCTCCGCGCGCCGCGCACACGACGTCGGCCCGATCGACGCGACGTCCGGTGCGGCGTCACCGCGGGCATCGCCGACGCCGCGCGCAGCGGCCGCGGGCGATTCGTCGCCGGGCGACCAACCGCGCACGGACGATCCGCCCAAGGCCCGTCAGGCCCGCGACGAAACCGTACACACGCTGCCGTTCGCGCCGCGCCAACCGAAGCCGCGCTGGCGCGCCTTCTTCGACAAGCTCGGCGCCGCGCCCGATCCCGATCTGGTCGAGGCCGGCCTGCGCGGCGAGGGGCTGATCGCGAGCATCCGCCTGCTGCTGATGGTCGCGCTGCTCTACGTGCCCCTCAGCTACTACCGCGACGCCAGCGACAGCCGCGCGGCCCTCTTCGTCATCTGGCTCGCCGTCGGCGCCCTCGCCGAAGCGCTGATCATCTACTCCGCCGTGCTGCGCTCGTGGGGGCGCACCTGGATCGGCTTCATCAGCGGCGTGCTCGACGTCACCCTGGTCAGCCTCATGCTGTGGGTGTTCTACATGCTCAACATGCCGCTGACGCCCACCCACGACAGCATCATCTTCCCGGTCTATTTGCTCGCGATCGGCGCCACCAGCATGCGCTACGACTGGCGCATCTGCGTGCTCACCGGCGTCATGGCCGTGCTGCAGTACTCGGGCTTGATCGCCTACGGCGTGCTCCTCATGGAGATCAACAACGCCGAGCTCTATCCCGACCTCGCCGCGCGCTTCCAGTGGCCGCTGCAGACCGGCCGCCTGGCGCTGCTCGGCCTGGCGACCGCGCTCAGCACCGTGCTGGTCGTGCGCGCGCGCGAGCTGCGTCAGCTCTCGACCCGCGATCGCCTCACCCAGCTCGCCAACCGCGGCTTCTTCGACGAGAGCCTGAAACGCACCGGCGCGATCGCCGGCCGCACCGGCGAACCGGTGACGGTGGCGATGATGGACGTCGACCACTTCAAGCGCTTCAACGACACCTACGGCCATCTCGTCGGCGACGAGGCCCTGCGCACAGTCGCGCGCGTGCTCGGCCAGATGTTCCGCTCGACCGATCTGGTGGCGCGCTACGGCGGTGAGGAATTCGCCTGCATCTTCCCGGGCATGGCGATGGTCGACGCCAAGCGCCGGCTCGAGCAGGTGCGCGAGACGATCGCCAAGACGCCGGTCAAGATCGACGACCGCGGCCACAACACGCAGATCACGATGAGCATCGGCGTGGCGGTGTGGCCGCGCGACGGCGTGACCGTCCAGGAAACGCTGGCGATCGCCGATCTGCGCCTCTACCAGGCCAAGAGCCTCGGCCGCAATCGCGTGGTGATCTCGGGCGACGGCAAGCTCGGCCAGATCGACACCGACGCTCTCCTCGCCAGCGGCGGCATCGCGCTCCAGACCGATCGCGACCCCGCGCCGCGCTAGCCGCGTCCCAACCGCCACCGCGCCGCAGCGCGGCGTGCCTGGTACACTCGGTCCATCGATCCGCGGCGCCGCATGCGCCGAGCGTCCCCCAACGCCCGTCGGCCGCGCTTGCGCGCAGCCGACCGCACGCCACCGCGTCGATCTTCTGTGCGCTTCTTCGACACGCGACCGGTTCCTCTCACCGTCCCTTTTGGAGGTCCAGTCGATGACGCCGCTCTCGTCCACCGAATCCGCCCTCGCCGCCCGCCGTCCGGCGCGGCTCTTGCTGCTCGTGCTCGATCCCGAGCACGACATCATTCCGCTGCTCACCCTCGGCAACGCGCTGGTCGCCCGCCAAGACGGCCTGTGCCTGCTCACCGAGGTGCTCACCGTGCCGCCCGACGAGTCGCTGGCCGAGCAGGCCGGCGCCGTGCGCGCGCGCCGCGAGGCGCTGAGCGCCGAGCTGGCGCAGCAGCCGCAGGGCCACAGCCGGGTCAAGACCGCCGTGCGCGTCGCGCGCGATCTGTGGCAGGGTGTGTGGGAGACGGTCGCGCAGGAGGCGATCGACCAGGTGCTGCTGGTCTGGCACAAGCATCCCAAGCAGCTGCAGGAGCTCTTCCACGGCGCGCTCGCGATGCCGCCCTGCGACGTGATCGCGGTGCGCCCCGGCGAGCAGCGCACCGACCAGAACGCCTGGTACGACCTGCAGCGCATCCTGCTGCCGATCCGCGCGAGTCCGCACGCCGTGCTCGCCCAGCGCATCGCCGCCTTCCTCGCCGCCGCCCATCACGGCCACATCACCCATCTGCACGTGCGCGAGGTGGGCGAAGACGAAGGCATCCTCAAGCAGTTCCACGACTCGCTGCAGCAACTGCCGTCGGTGACGCGCTCGATCACCGCGGTCGGCGAGGTGGTCGAGACGATCGTCGGCGAATCGAAGCAGCACGACGCCGTGGTGCTCGGCGCGCCGACCCGCACGCTCGAGACCGAGCGCTGGACGGGCACGATGCTCGACGCGGTCGGCATGGCGACGCGGCGCACGCTGGTGGTGGTCAAGCAGCGCGTCGACGCGGCGCCGATCGACGAGCAGCAGGAGAACATCATCCCGGCGCTGCTCGATCAGATGCGCGCCGAGGAAGCCGCGGCCGCCGCCCGGCCGCGCCGTCCGACGGTCGCGCGCGTGGTCAACAAATGGTTCGCTGAGAACACCTTCCACAGCGCCGAGTTCGCCGATCTCGACCGCATGCTGCGGCTCAAGGAGGCGCAGGGTGTGACGATCAGCCTGGCGCTGCCGGCGCTGAACGAGGAGAAGACCGTCGGCAACGTGATCCGCACGGTCAAGGGCGCGCTGATGGACGACGTGCCGCTGCTCGACGAGGTCGTGCTGATCGACTCGAACTCGGTCGACTACACGCGCGAGATCGCCCAGGACCTGGGCGTGCCGGTTCACATCCATCAGGAGATCCTCAAGGAGCGCTGCGGCGAGCGCCGCGGCAAGGGCGAGGCGCTGTGGAAGAGCCTGCACGTGGTGAGCGGCGACATCATCGTGTGGATCGACACCGACATCAAGAACATCCATCCGCGCTTCGTCTACGGCGTGCTCGGCCCGCTGCTCAAGGAGCGCCGCGTGCAGTACGCCAAGGGCTTCTACCGCCGGCCGCTGCAGCAGGGCGACAAGCTGGTCGAAGCCGGCGGCGGCCGGGTCACCGAGCTGACCGCGCGGCCGCTGCTCAACCTGCTGTTCCCCGAGCTCTCGGGCCTGATCCAGCCGCTCTCGGGCGAGTACGCCGGCCGGCGCGAGGCGCTCGAGCAGGTGCCGTTCTTCATCGGCTACGGCGTCGAGACCGGCCTGTTGATCGATCTCTTCGAGCGCTACGACCTCAACGCGATCGCGCAGAGCGATCTGCTCGAGCGCGTGCACCACAACCAGCCGCTGCCGTCGCTGTCGAAGATGTCGTTCACGATCATGCAGGTGGTACTCAGCCGGCTCGAGGCGCGCCACGGCATCCGCATGGACGACAAGTTCATCCCGACGATGAACACCATCGGCTACCAGCCGGGCGGCTATCACCTCGAGGCGCTGGAGCTGGTGGAGGAGGAACGTCCACCGATGC
>JBCCOR010000127.1:0-9985 GCA_039025295.1 Acidobacteriota bacterium | reverse complement strand
GTCGTCGGCGCCGCGGTCGCTGCCCGAAAGGTCGACCACGTGCATCAGCACGCGGCAGCGCTCGACGTGGCGCAGAAAGCGGAAGCCGAGGCCCGCGCCGTCGGCCGCGCCTTCGATCAGGCCGGGTAGATCGGCGATCACGAACGGCTGCTGCTCGAAGGCGTCGCCGGCGCCCGCGACCACGCCGAGCTGCGGCACGAGGGTGGTGAAGGGATAGTCGGCGATCTTCGGCCGCGCCGCGGAGACGGCGCGAATCAGGGTCGACTTGCCGGCGTTGGGGAAGCCGACCAGGCCGATGTCGGCGAGCAGTTTGAGCTCGAGGCGCAGCCAGCGATCGTCGCCTTCGCCGCCGGGCTCGGCGTGACGCGGGGCGCGGCGCGTGGCGGTCTTGAAGCTGGCGTTGCCGCGCCCACCGCGTCCGCCCGCGGCCACCCGCAGTCGCTCGCCGTCGCGCAGCACCTCGCCCAGCAGCGCGCCCGTGTCGCGGTCGTAGACGATCGTGCCGACCGGTACGCGCACCTCGAGATCCTCGCCGGTGCGGCCGGTCTTGTCGGAGCCCTCGCCGTGGCGGCCGCGCTCGGCGGGGTAGCGCAGGCGGCCGCGCAGATGGAAGAGCGTGTTGCGGCCGGCGTCGCCGCGCAGCCACACCGAGCCGCCGTCGCCGCCGTTGCCGCCGCTCGGTCCGCCGCGCGGCACGTATTTCTCGCGACGGAAGGCGATGCAGCCGTTGCCGCCGTCGCCGCCGACGACCTGGATCTGGGCTTCGTCGAGAAAATGCATGGCGGCTCGCGTCGGTTCAGGGTGAGAGGAATGCGAACGGCCCGCGATCCGGCGCGGCGCCGGGGCCGCGCTGCCGGAAGGCGGGCCGGGATCGACGGTCGCCGCGCGGGGCGGCGGCGACCCTGAGGGCGATCAGCCCTCGAGCGGCAGGATGTGGACCCACTTGCCGTGGCGTCCGCGATCCTGGAACTTCACCACGCCATCGGTGAGCGCGAAGAGCGTGTCGTCTTTGCCGCGCTTGACGTTGGTGCCGGGGAAAAAGCGCGTGCCGCGCTGGCGGACGATGATCGTGCCGCCGGTCACCCGCTGGCCGCCGAAGCGCTTGACGCCGAGGTGGCTGGGGTTCGAGTCGCGGCCATTGCGGCTGGAGCCCTGTCCTTTCTTATGAGCCATGGTGTGCGTCTCTCCTGTCGGGCGTTGAGGATCAGGTGTCGATGCCGGCGATGCGGACGCGCAGCAGATTCTGGCGATGGCCGTTCTTGCGGCGGTAGCCTTTGCGGCGCTTCTTCTTGAAGACGATGACTTTCGGGCCGCGGATCTCGCCGATCGCGTCGGCGGTCACCGTGGCACCCGCGACGGTGGGCGTGCCCACGCGGACGCTGTCGCCGTCACCGACGAGCAGCACCCGGTCGAAGACGATGGACGCGTCGCCGGATGCGTCGACGGACGGCAGGCGCTCGACGTCGAGCACGTCGCCCTGCTGGACGCGGTACTGCTTGCCGCCGGTTTCGATGATTGCGTACATGGAAGGTTGGCCTCTCGGGCGTGCGTGTGACCCGCCGTGCGTGCGGTGGGCAGTCGGACGGACTGCGCGGGCCGGCGGGGAAGATGCGAAACGGTCGAAGTGGGGCTCTGCGCGTCGAGGTCGACGAGGAAGGCTCGAATCGCGAGAGCGCGAAAGCGTAGCACGTGGGCAATGTGTCGGTCAAAGGAAACGCCCTCGAGACGCGGCGGGCATCTCGAGGGCGCTGGCGCGCCGATCGGCATCGTGGCGCTCAGTCGTCGGCGAAGATGCCGTCGACGGCGTCCGCCGTGACGACACGGACCGACCAGCGCTGTAGCTGATCGGCGTCGGCCTGCTCGACGCGGCGATGGGCGTCCGGCGTCAGCGCGCCGAAGCGCGCTTCGAGCTGCTGCGCGACGAGTCCGCGCAGGAGACGCAGATGGTCCATCTGTGCTTCAGCTTTACCAAGCTGCATGCCTTCGGTTCGCCCGAGCTGCATGCCTTCGGCTTTGCCGATCTTCCTTCCTCGCTGGATGCCCTGCTGGAGCCATTCACGCTCCCATCGTTTGACGTTTTCTCGCAGCATGCTGGTTTCCTCCATGCTCGGTTCGAGTGCGTCGGCGTCGACGCCGATGCGTTGGGCCGTGTGGTTGATGTAAGCGACCAGATCGTCGCGCAGTCGATGCGCGTCCTCGTCGCGGAGTCGTCGCGCGATGCGTGCGATCGCTTTCTGAAGCGCGCCGACGTCGTCGCTGCGCTCCAGCTGGCCGAGCAGCGCGAAGAGATTGCGCGCGTCGGGTGCCTGGCCGCGATCGCGGCTCAGGTCGATCGCGATGTACTGCAGCTTCGGGCGATACGGGGCGAGCGCCTGCGGGACGTCCTGAATCAGGTCTTCCAGCTGCGTGGGCGCGGTCCACGGCCTGTCTCCATTGTAGACGACGACCGGCAGGATGGCGGGCAGGGGCGCGCCGCGCGCGATCTCGCCGCTCTTGAGGAGGTCCTGATAGAGCAGGGTGAGGTAGACCATGAGCCTGACGGCCATGGTGCGCTCGACGGTGCGCTGGAATTCGAGCAGGACGAAGGCGTACATCGTCTGTGGATCGCCGCGCGGGTCGGTCCAGCGGATGCGCCAGACGATGTCGCTCTCGCGCTTATGTTGGTCGTCCGCCACGCCGATCTCGCGATAGCGGGTGAAGCTGGCGTGCGAGAGCGCGCTGCTCCATTCGCCGGGCAGATGGGCGCGGAGGAGATCGCGGACGAGACGGGGATGGCTGAAGAGTCTGCGGAAGTGGCGATCGTGCTGATCGCGCGGTTCGGACATGCGGTGTACCTCGAGATGGGCCGTGTCCCCGCCTTCGCGCAGGCAGGGATCGGGCGTTGATAAGAGAGGTACACGCACATCGACCGAAAATGTCGCGTTCGCTGCGCTGCGTCATGACGAAAAACGCCCTCGAGACGTTGAAAGCGTCTCGAGGGCGCCGCTATGCGCCAGCGCTGTGCGCGGCTGTCGAAGATGGACCGCTCAGTGCATGACGGCGGCCTGCCCGGCGGTGATCTGGGCCGGCTGCAGCACGATGCCCTGGCGCTGCAGGGTGCAGGCTGTGCGGCTGCTGCCGGTCTCGGCCCAGCGCTGGTAGAGCGTCAGAAGCGACGGCTGGCCCGCGCCCAGGGCGCAGCTTTCGGCGACCTCGTTGAGTACGTCGACGAAGCGCGCGAAGCCGCTGCCGATTTCCTGCAGCACCGGCGCGCTCGCCCAGCTGCGCGCCGCCTGCGCCGCCTCGTGGTAGGCGCGGCCGCCGAGGCGCATGAAGTACTGCGGACCGACCAGCTTGTGGCGCCCGCCGCAGCCCTCGGGGAAGAAGCCCGCGAGGAAGAGCGACGCGTCGCCGACGAGCTTGTACAGCATGAATTTTCGTACCCCGTCCTGGTTCGCTGCGTGGCAGTAAACCTCGCCGAGCGCGGTGTGCTCGGCAATGCCGGCGCGGGCGAAGACCCGGTCCGGGCGAATGAAGGCGTCGAGCAGCTGGACGAGGTAGAAGGCCGAATCTTCACTCGAGTCCAGACGCTGGTGCGCGATCGCTTGATCCACCAGGTTCTTGAAATACGCCATCGGCGTTTCGTGCGGCAGAGCGGGGGTCGTCATGATGCTGTTCCTCGGGCGGCGTGCGCGTGGGCTGGCGGCCGGCGTCAGCCGAAGCAGTCCGCAGTCGTTACGTGAATGTTGGTGTCATCGTTTCCCTAGGACGGCACGGTGTGGGCCGATACCGTTCGAAGGTTGCGAACCGCCGGTGGCGGCTCTGTTCTCGATCTGCAGGCCCAACGGCGGGCCTGCGCGATGAAGCAAAGTGGAGCAAGCAGCGTGCCACGCGCCGTCGCTGCCGCGCGCACGCGGCGCGCACGCCCGCAAAGCATTGAAAAGATTGAATAAATCAACCGACCGTTCGGTCTGTTGATGTCTGTCGGAGGCAAATGGGCGATGGCAAGGGTTCGGGAAAATTTGCCGGGTGTGGCGAAAAGTGTCCAGTAGCGTCCGCGTTCCAGGACGGACCAGACAAAAAACGTCAAGATCTCCGCGGAGGATCCGCCGGACTAGGCTGGGAATTCGTTGATCCGGATGGTTTGCTGAAAGCAAAAATGAAACAGGCGGGCAAATTGCCCGCCTGTTTGTAAGGGAAATTGTTAGCCTGCGTTAGGGCGTTGTCCAGGCAGAGAGATCGCCCGACTCGAAGCCGTCCTGGAAGACCTCGGTGTCGCAGAACCCGGCCGGCGGCATGACTGCGCGCACTGAGCCGTAGCCGAACGTGTTGTTGGGGATCGACGTGCCGGGGACGCCGTCGCAGGTCTGGGTGCTGGTGCGCGCGACGGCGGTGTCGTGGAGATAGGCTTCGATTGCGTCGACGTTGCCCTCGAGACAGGGCGCAGCCTGGATCAGCAGCGCGACCAGGCCGGCGACGTGCGGACCGGCCATGCTGGTGCCGGTGGAGAGGCCGTAGCCGCCACCCGGCACCGACGAGCAGACGTTGATACCCGGCGCGCTCACGTCGGGCTTGAGGCGGTTGCTGCCGTCGCGCGTCACCGGACCGCGGCTGCTGAAGCTGGCGATCGTGTCATCGGGTATCGCGACCGCACCGACGGTGAGCGACGCGTCGTAGATCCCAGCGGGTCGCCGGACGGTGCCGCAGGCGCTGCCGGTGTTGCCGGCTGATACGACGACCACGATGCCGGCGGCGCGCAGGTTCTCGACCGCCGAGAGCAGCAGATTGGGGTCGAAGCAGGCGCCGCAGCCCCAGGAGTTGTTGATCACGTGCGGTGCGAGATCGGGATCCGGATCGGTGCCCGCGACGGTGGTCGGGGCGAGAAACCATTCCAGGCACTCGCCGTGGCTCGAGGGCGTGCCGCTGCCGAGATCCATGCTGCGGCAGCCGATCCACTTGGCGTCGGGCGCGACGCCGATCGCGACGGTGTCGGTGCGGCCGACCATCGTGCCCATCGTGTGGGTGCCGTGGTCGAGATCGTCACACGGTTCCGGGCTGTCGGTGCCGCACGCGCCGCCGCTGCCGGCGCGGATCGCGTCGTGCCAGTGGTGGTCGTGATCGACGACGCCGTCGTCCCAGCCGCGGTAGGCGTCGCGCAGGGCTGGGTGATCCCAGTCGTAGCCGGTGTCCTGGCCGCCGATCACCACGCCGGCGCCGGTGATCCCCTGGTCCCAGAACGCGTCGGCGCCGATGTGGATCAGGCTGGGCTCGAGCGCCTGCGGGCAGTTGCCTTCGGGAACGCCGCGGTGGGGCGTGCGGTCGACCGGGCCGTCCAGGGCGACCTCGGGATTGCCGGCGATCCACGCCACGTCGCCGCGCCGCGCCAGGCTCTGCACCAGGGCGCGATCACCGCGTGCCCAGATCATGTTTTGGATCCAATAGGGGCGATGCTCGGCCTCGGCCTGCGCCAGCTGACGAAGGATCGGGCCCTGGGTTGCCTCGGCGACGCGGCGCAGCTGTTCGAAGACGTAGCGTCCTTTGGCCTGCTTGCCGCGCAGATGCTGCGCGCCCGAGAGATCGGCCTGGGCGTCGAGCACGATCAGGAACTCGGTCGACAGCGACTCGCCCGCGGTGTCGAGCACCCACGGATCGACCTTGCTTGTCCAGTCGGCGGCGGGAGATGCGTCTTCTGCCAGTGCGGGCACGGCGAAGAGGAGCAGCGTGACGAGGATGGCGCGGACGCGCACGGTGCACAGGATGCGGGGAAGATGCGGGTGCATCGAAGACCTCCGTGGTGGATGGGAAGCAGCTGGATCGAAGCGTGATGAGAACGGATCGGACGTGTGCAGCCGGCGGGACCCCGTCCCGCCGGCTGCTGATCGGCCTGTCAGGCCGGGCTACGGCGTGGTCCAGGCAGAGAGATCGCCCGACTCGAAGCCGTCCCGGAAGACCTCGGTATCGCAGAACCCGGCCGGCGGCATGACCGCGCGCACCGAGCCGTAGCCGAAGGTGTTGTTGGGGATCGACGCGCCGGCGACGCCGCCGCAGGTTTGGGTGCTGGTGCGCGTGACGGCGGTGTCGCGGAGATAGGCCTCGATCGCGTCGACGTCACCCTCGAGACAGGGCGCGGCCTGGATCAGCAGCGCGACCAGGCCGGCGACGTGCGGGCCGGCCATGCTGGTGCCGCTGAAGCTGGCGTAGCCGGTGCCCGGCACCGAGGAGCAGATGCCGACGCCCGGCGCGCTCACGTCGGGCTTGAGCCGGTTGCTGCCGTCGCTGGTCACCGGACCGCGGCTGCTGAAGCCGGCGATCGTGTCGTTGGGCACCGAGACGGCGCCGACGGTGAACGAAGCGTCGTAGATCGCCGCGGGCGTGCTGACGCTGCTGCAGCTGCTGCCGCTGTTGCCGGCCGAGACGACGACCACCACGCCGGCCGCGCGCAGGTTCTCGACCGCCGTGCGCAGCACGTTCGGATCGGTGCAGCCCTCGAAGCCCGGGCAGCCCCAGGAATTGTTGATCACGTGCGGCGCGAGATCGGGATTGGGGTTGTTGCCGGCGACGTCGGTCGGCGCCAGGAACCACTCGAAGCACTCGCCGTAGGTCGCCGGCGTGCCGTTGCCGCGGTCCATGTTGCGGCAGCCGATCCATTTGGCGTCGGGCGCGACGCCGATCGCGACGGTGTCGGTGCGGCCGACCATCGTGCCCATCGTGTGGGTGCCGTGGCTGTTGTCGTCGCACGGCACCGGGCTGTCGGCGCCGCACACGCCGCCGCCGCTGCGGATCGCGTCGTGCCAGTGGTAGTTGTGGTCGACGTCGCCATCGACCCAGCCGCGGTAGGCGTCGCGCAGGGCTGGATGATCCCAGTCGTAGCCGGTGTCCTGGCCGCCGATCACGACGCCCGCACCGGTGATGCCCTGGGCCCAGAAGTCGTCGGCGCCGATGTGGACGAGGCTGGCCTCGAGCGTCGGCGGGCACGCGCCTTCGGGCGTGGCGCCGGTGGGCGTGCGATTGACCGGACCGTCGAACGCAACCGTGGGGTTGGCGGCGATGCGCGCCACGTCGCTGCGCCGCGCCAGCGTCTGCACCAGCGCGCGATCGCCGCGCGCCCAGATCATGTTCTGAACCCAGTAGGGGCGGTGCTCGACGTCGGCCTGAGCGAGCTGGCGCAGAATCGGGCCCTGGGTCGCCTCGGCGACGCGGCGCAGCTGCGCGAAGACGTAGCGTCCTTTGGCCTGCTTGCCGCGCAGATGCTGCGCGCCCGAGAGATCGGCCTGGGCGTCGAGCACGATCAGGAACTCGGTCGACAGCGACTCGCCCGCGGTGTCGAGCACCCACGGATCGACCTTGGCCGTCCAGTCGACGGCCGCGTCGGTACTTTGTGCGCCCAGCGGCGCGGTGAAGAAAAGGACGAGCAGCGTCGCGAGAACGAGGCAGACGAGCGAGGCGCGCGGTGCGCGCGGACGGCGTGGGTGCATGAACAACCCTCCTGGGCGTGAGCGGTCGCGCGCGGGCACGCCAGGCGGGCGGGCGGCGACCGTGGGACGAGGTGGAGCGCGCAAGAAACGCAGCGTGGATGCGTTGAATAGGACGATGTTCAGCGTACTATAAGATTCGTCGCGCGCCCGCGGGCGTACACCCGATGGTCGGTCCGCGCGGCGATGCGCGGCGCTCGCTACAATGCCGACATGCGCGCTGTTCTCGTTCTGCTCGCCTTGCTGCTCGCGCCGTCCGCCGGCGCCGACGGCCCGTGGCTGCGCGACGCGACCGCGCGCTGGGGCGTGGCGGCAGATGTGCGGCATCATCACGGCGGCGCGGGCGATTTCCACATGCCGGAGATCTCACCGCCGGGCGTCGTGCTCTTCGACGCCGACGCCGACGGTGACGTCGATCTCTTCCTGCCCCAGAGCGGCGCGCCCGACGGCGGCACCACGGCGACCGGCAGCCGCCTGCTGCGCGCCGATCGCCTCGGATCAGCGCCGGGGACGACCTTCGTCGACGTCTCCGACCGCAGCGGCGTCGGTCCGGCGACGGCGGGCTGCTACGCGATGGGCGGCGTGGCGGCCGACGTTGATGGCGACGGCGACGTCGATCTCTACGTCACCTGCGTCGGTCCGAACCGCCTCCTGCGCAACCGCGGCGACGGGCGCTTCGAGCCCGTGATGGACGCCGGCGGTGCGGATGCACCGGCGTTTTCCGTCTCGGCCGCGTTCGCGGATCTCGACCGCGACGGCTGGCTCGATCTCTACGTCGTCAACTACCTCGACGTCGCCTTCGCGCAGCCGCGCGCCTGTCGCAACCGCGCGCTCGAGCTGTGGGACTACTGCCATCCCGACGTATTCGAGGCCGTCGGCGATCGCGTCTACCGCAACCGCGGCGCTGCGTCAGGCGCGCGCTTCGAGGACGTCACAGCGCGCTGGGGCTTCGGCGCGGTCGCGCCCGGCAAGGGCCAGGGTGTTGTGGCGACCGACGTCGACGACGACGGCCGGATCGATCTCTACGTCACCAACGACACCACGCCCAACTTCCTGTTTCAGCCGGCCGAGGACGGCCGCTGGCGCGAGACGGCGCTTCTCGCCGGCGCCGCCTACGGCGATCGCGGGCGGCCCGAGGCCGGCATGGGCGTTGCCGCCGACGATGTCGACGGCGACGGCCGCATCGATCTGGTGGTGACCAACTTCGATCTCGAGACGACCGCGCTCTACCGCAACCTCGGCGGCGGCGTCTTCCAGGATGCGCGGCACCGCGCGCGCGTCGCCGCGCCGTCGAGCGGGCTGCTCGGCTACGGTGTCGCGCTGGTCGATCTCGATCACGACGGCTGGCGCGATCTGCTCGTCGCCAACGGCCACGTGCTCGCCCACGCCGATCGCCTGACGACCGGCGTCACGCTGCGCCAGCCCAACCAGCTGCTGCGCGGCGGTGCTGGCGGGCGCTTCACCGTCGTCGACGACGCGCGCGCCGGCTGGGGACCGCCGCGCGTCAGCCGCGGCCTGGCGGTGGGCGATCTTGACGGCGACGGTGATCGCGACGTCGTGGTGGCCAACAACGACGACGTCGTCGCGCTCTACGAGAACGTCGCCGCCGGCGCGGCCGAGGATTGGCTGACGGTGACGATGCGTCCTGCCCTCGACGCGCGCACGCTCGGCGCGCGGATCACGATCGCGGTCGCGGAGGACGGCCCGGTCCAGGTCGGCGAGCTGCGCGCGGGCGGCTCGTTTCTCAGCCAGCACGCGGCGGGCGTGCACGTCGGCCTGGGCGAACGCGCGACCGAGCGCGTCGCGCGGGTGCGCGTGCGCACGCCGGACGGCCGCGTCGTCGTCCTGCGCGACGTGCCGACCCGGCGCGTCGTGCGAATCAGCCGGACGGTTCAGCCGCCCAGCTGATCGTTGATCCACTCGAGGTTCTGGCGCGCGAGCGTGTTCTCGGGATTGAGCGCCAGCGCGCGGGTGAGCAGATCGCGCGCCTCGAGCAGCTCGCCCTCGCGCATCAGCAGCACCGCGAGATCGTTGTAGGCGCCGCCGAAGTTTTCGTCGAGCTCGATCGCGCGGCGCATATCGCGCTTGGCGGCGCTCGTGTCGCCGCGCTCCATGTGGGCCAGGCCGCGATGATGCACGGCCACCGCCTGCTCGGGCGCGAGCTGCACGGCGGCTTCGGCCTCGCGCAGGGCCTCGTCGGCCTGTTTGGTGGCGAGCAGGATCTGCACCGCCGTCAGGCGCGGCGCGAGCGCGTCGGGGGCGAGGGCGGCCTCGGTGCGCGCGATCGCCAGCGCGCGCGCGCCGTCGCCGGCGGCCAGCGCGCCCATCGCCGCGTCGAGCTGCGTGCCGGTCGGGTTGTCGAGCCGGGCCTGGGCCTGCTGCTCGCGTACGCTGCCCGGCGCGCTCTGGCCCTCCAGCTCGGTGAAGCGCGCGAGCGCGATCTCGGCCTGCTCGCGCTCGCCGGTGGCCATCAGCGACTGCCCGAGCGCCTGCCAGCCGAGGCGATCCTGGGGCAGCATCTCGACCGCCCGGCG
>JBCCOR010000126.1:0-10012 GCA_039025295.1 Acidobacteriota bacterium | reverse complement strand
TCGATTCCGGTCGATCTCACCGCCAGCCTCACCGGCGACTTCGAGTTCCTGCAGCTGACCGAAACCGGCCCCGACACCGGCGTGTTCGTGCAGGACGTGCTGCTCACCCAGGGCGTCTTCGGCGGCCCGGGCGACAACCAGCTCGAGGTCTCCACCGGCACAACGCTCGAGGCGACGTACTTCGCACCGCCGAGCGGCGCCGACAGCCGCGCGCAGGCGACCGTGGTCGCCGCCCGCGTCAACTTCATCGACGACGCCGGCAGCGTCATCACCGAGGTGCTGCAGGACGGTCTCGTGCGGCTGCGGGCCAACAGCCCCGACGGCAACTTCAGCCCGGGCTCGATCGATCTGCTTCCGGTCGAGCTCACCAGCCTCTTCACCGGCGACGTCGAATCGTTCGACCTCGTCGAAACCGGCTTCGACACCGGCGTCTTCGAAGGCTCGATCCCGATGGACAGCGGCGGCTTCGGTTCCTTCAACGGCATCATCGCCAGCCAGAACAGCGGCCCGCCGGCGTTCCAGCCCGACACGCTGACGGCGCGGCTCAACCCGTTTGGGCCTCCCGGCGGCCTCGCCGTCGCCGAAGCCGCCGCCACGGTGCGCACCACCGCGGTGCGCTTTGTCGACGCCAGCGGCCAGGACGCGACGTCGTTCGTCTTCGGCGCGGCGCTCCGCGTCGAGGTGCGCGACAACCTGCGCGGCAGCCCGGGCTTCGTCGACAGCTTCGACGTCGAGCTGCGCGGCCTGCAGAGCGGCGACTTCGAAACCCTCTTCGTCGTCGAGACCGGCCCCGACACCGGCGTCTACGTCGGCTCGATGCCGATCGAGCCGGGCGGCTCCTTCGACGGTCGCCTGAGCGCCAACCCGGGCGAGCAGATCGAGGTCCGCGTCATCAGCACCGACGGCAGCGGCACGCTGCGGACCGATCTCGCCGAGATCGTCGAGGCGCAGATCCGCTTCGTCGATGCCAGCGGCCTGGACATCGCCACCGTGCCCGAGGCCACCGAGGTGCGCGTGCAGGTGCTGAACCCCACGCAGAACTTCGATCCGAACAGCGCCGATCTGCTCAACATCCAGCTCTTCGTCTCGCTCTCGGGCGATTTCGAAACCGTCGACCTGGTCGAGACCGGCCTCGACACCGGCCTGTTCGAGGCCGTGGTGCCGCTGTCGATCGATCCGGTGAACGTCGGCGACGGCGTGCTGCAAACCTTGCAGTCCTTCAGCGCGCCGCCGACCTTCGACATCGTCACCGCCCAGACGCAGGACACGTTCGGCAACTTCCTGACCGACGTCGTCACCCTGATCGCCTCGCGCACGACCTTCGTCGACGCGCTGGGTCAGCCGACCGACAGCTATGCCCAGAACCGCCAGGCGTTCGTCCGCGTCGAGAACGCCAGCCAGAACAACCCGGGCTTCCTCGACGCGATCACGATCGATCTCCGCGCCGACGACACGGGTGATCAGGAGCAGCTCTCGCTGCAGGAAACCGGCCCCGACACCGGCGTCTTCGAGGGCTCGATCGCGCTCGGCGACAGCTTCGGCGGTCCCTTCGACGGCGTCCTGCAGGGCAACCTCGGCGCGACCATCCGCGCGACCACCTTCGACCCCTTCAGCCAGACGACGTCGGAGGACACCGCCACGATCGTCTTCGGCCGCATCGACTTCCTCGACGCCGATGATCAGCCCACCGACGCGGTGCTGCAGAACGCCCCGATCCAGCTGCGCGCGGTCTCGAGCACCGGCAACAGCAGCCCCGGCGCGATCGACCAGGTCACGGCCGAGCTGCGCAGCCTGAACACCGGCGACGTCGAGTTCGTCGATCTCTTCGAAACCGGCGTCGACACCGGCGTGTTCGAGGGCTCGATCCCGATGGACGATGGCGGCTCCGGTTCGTTCAACGGCGTCCTCTCCAGCCAGAGCAACGTGCCGCCCGGGCTCCAGGCCGACGTGCTGACCGCGCAGTTCGGTCCGTTCAGCCCCAGCGATCCCGACGCGGTGTCGACCACCGCCACGGTGCGCCCGGGCGCGGTGCGCTTCGTCGACGCGATGGGCCAAGACGCCACTTCGTTCGTCTTCGGCACGGCGCTCCACGTCGAGGTGCGCGACAGCCTGCGCAGCAGCCCGGGCATCGTCGACGTCTTCGACGTTGAGCTGCGCAGCACGCAGAGCGGCGATTTCGAGCAGCTCTTCGTCGTCGAGACCGGCCCCGACACCGGCGTCTTCGTCGGTTCGATGCCGATCGAACCGGGCGGCCCCGGCGACGGTCGCCTGAGCGTGACGCTGGGTGAAACGATCGAGGTGCGCGTTCTCAGCGGCGCGGGCACCGAGTTCCTCACCGACCTCGCCACGATCGTCGATGCGCAGATTCGCTTCGTCGACGCGGCGGGCCAGGACGTCGACGCCGTGCTCGAAACCACCCAGGCGCGCATCCAGGTGGTCAGTCCGATCCAAAACGTCAATTCGGGCGGCGCCGACCTGATCAGCGTCCAGCTCTTCGTCAACCTCAGCGGCGACGCCGAGTTCTTCGACCTGGTCGAAACCGGCGCCGACACCGGCGTGTTCGAGGGCGCGATCGCGCTCTCGAACGATCCGGCGAACAGCAACGACGGCGTGCTCCAGACCAGCCGCCAGCCCGGATCGCCGCCGACCTTCGACACCGTCACCGCCCAGATCTTCGACACCTTCGGCAACTTCCTGACCGACACCGTAACCACGGTGGCCACGCGCACGACCTTCATCGACGCGTCGGGGCAGGCGACGGATCGCTACGCGCAGGGACGCCCGGTCTTCATCCGCGTCGAGAGTCCGGAGCTGAACAGCCCGGGCTTCCTCGACAGCGTCCTCGTCGAGCTGCGCAGCGACGTCCAGGGCGATCAGGAGCAGCTGATGCTGCAGGAGACCGGCACCGACACCAGCGTGTTCGAGGGCACGATCCAGCTCGTCGACTTCGGCGGCAGCTTCGACGGCTCCCTGAACGCGGGCGTGAACGAGACCATCCGCGCGATCTATGTCGATCCCTTCACCAGCATCGTGACGGAGGCCACCGCGCAGATCGACTTCGGCACCGTCGACTTCATCGACGACGCGGGCAGCGTCACCGCCGAGGTGCTGCAGAACAGCCCGGTGCGGGTGCGCGCGATCTCGACCACGAGCAACGTCAGCCCCGGCGTGATCGATCAGGTCCTGGTCGAGGTTCGCAGCCAGAACACCGGCGACGCCGAGCTCTTCCAGCTCTTCGAAACCGGCGCCGACACGGGCGTGTTCGAGGGTTCGATCCCGATGGACGACGGCGGCTCGAGCCCGTCGAACGGCGTCATCTCCAGCCAGAGCGGCGTGCCGCCGGCGTTCGCCAACGACGTGCTGACGGTGCACTTCGGTCCGTTCAGCCCGAGCGATCCCGACGCGGTCTCGGCCGCGGCCACGGTCCGCCCCGGATCGATCCGCTTCGTCGATGCCAACGGCCAGGACGCAGCGTCGTTCGTCTTCGGCGCGTCGCTCCGGGTCGAGGTGCGCGACAGCGCGCGCAACAGCCCGGGCATCGTCGACAGCTTCCCGATCGATCTGCTCAGCCCGCAGAGCGGCGACTTCGAACAGCTCCTCGTCGTCGAGACCGGCCCTGACACCGGCGTCTTCATCGGCTCGATGCCGATCGAAGCCGGCGGTCCGGGCGACGGTCGCCTCAGCGCGAACCTGGGTGAGCAGATCCAGGCCCGCTTCTTCAGCTTCTTCGGCGGTCCCGAAGAGCTGAGCGACTTCGCCACGATCGTCGACACGCAGATCCGCTTCGTCGACGCGGCTGGCCTCGACGTCGACGTCGTGCTCGAGAACGACCAGGCGCGCGTCCGGGTGCTGAGCCCGCTGCGCAACGGCAGCCCGGGCAGCATCGATTCCCTGCCGATCGAGCTCTTCGTCGCCCTCACCAGCGACTTCGAGTTCGTCCTCCTGCTCGAAACCGGCGTCGACACCGGCGTCTTCGAGGGCGTGCTCGCGCTCTCGACCGATCCGTCGAACCCGGGTGACGGGGTGCTGCAGACGACGCAGCAGCCCGGTCCGCCGACGACCTTCGACACGATCACCGCCCAGGTACAGGACACCTTCGGCCAGTTCCTGACCGACACCGTCACCACGGTGGCGACGCGCACGACCTTCGTCGACGCGTCGGGCCAGCCGACCGACCGCTATCCGCAGGGCAGCCAGGCCTTCGTCCGCGTCGAGAATCCCGGCCAGAACAGTCCGGGCTTCGTCGACAGCCTGCCGGTCGAGCTGTTCAACGACGTCGCGGGCGATCAGGAATCGCTGCTGCTGCAGGAAACCGGCCCCGACACCGGCGTGTTCGAGGGCTCGATTCCGCTGGTGGAATTCGGCGGCAGCTTCGACGGCACGCTGCTGGCCGGCCAGAACGAGACCATCCGCGCGGTCTACGACGATCCCTTCAGCGGGACGACGTCCAGCGACACCGCGCAGATCGTCTTCGGCCTCATCGACTTCGTCGACGCCGACGGCAGCGTCACCGTCGACGTGATCGAGAACGCGCCGGTCCGGCTGCGCGCGGTGTCGAACGCGAACAACTTCAGCCCCGGCACGATCGACCTGACGGTCGCCGAGATTCGCAGCGCGAACAGCGGCGACGTCGAGTTTGTCAACCTCACCGAGACCGGCCCCGACACCGGCATCTTCGAAGGCTCGATCCCGACGGACAACAGCGGCTCGAGCGGCTTCGACGGCGTCATCTCGACCCAGAGCGGCATTCCGCCGTCGTTCGGGCGGGACGTGCTGACGGCAACGTTCGGGCAATTCGCGCCGGACGATCCGGATGCGGTCTCGACCTCGGCGACCGTGCGCGGCGGCGCCGTGCGCTTTGTTGATGCCAGCGGCGCGGACGCGACGACGTTCGTGCTCGACACGTCGCTCCACGTCGAGGTGCGCGACGCGGTGCGCAACACGCCGGGCTTCGTCGACGCGTTCGACGTCGAGCTGACCAGCGCGCAGAGCGGCGACGTCGAGCTGCTGATCGTCACCGAGACCGGCCCCGACACCGGCGTCTTCGTCGGCTCGATGCCGATCGAAGCCGGCGGTCCGGGCGACGGTCGTCTCAGCGCCGTTTTCGACGAGGCGATCCAGGTGCGCTTCACCAGCTTCGACGGCAGCGACACGCTGACCGACGTCGCCACGGTGGTCGACGCCCAGATCCGTTTCGTCGACGCCGGCGGCCAGAACGTCGACACGGTGCTCGAAGGCGGCGAGGCGCGCGTCCAGGTGATCAGCCCGGCGCTGAACGTCGATCCGTTCGCCAGCGACATGCTGAGCGTCGAGCTCTTCGTCGCCCTCAGCGGCGACTTCGAGTTCGTCACGCTGGCCGAGACGGGCAGCGACACCGGCGTGTTCGAGGCGGCGATCCCGCTCTCGACGCAGCCCGCGAACAGCGGCGACGGCGTGCTCCAGACCACCCAGGTGCCCGGACCGACGCCGACCTTCGACACGATCACGGCGCAGTTCCAGAGTCCGTTCGGCAGCGTCCTCACCGACACCGTCACCACCGCGGCCGCGCGCACCCGCTTCATCGGCGTGGGCGGCTCGACCGTGACGACGGCGGCGGAAGGGCGCACGGTGCGGGTCGAGGTCGAGGCCTTCACCGTCGGCGCGCCCGGCGTGGTCGACGTCCTCAACGTCGACATCAGCAACCCGAGTCAGGGTGCGTTCGACAGTCTGCTCCTGACCGAGACCGGTGCCGACACGGGCCGCTACCGGGGCGCGCTCACCGTCACGACGGGTCCCGACGGACCGGGCGACGGTCAGATCTTCGCCTTCCAGGGCGACGTCGTGACGGCGGCGTACCTCGATCCGTTCAGCAGCGCGGCGGTGAGCGCCCAGATCACGATCACCAGCCCGGCATCCGCGCCGGAGGTGCTCTACGTGGTCCGGAACGCGAGCAGCCTGAACAGCAGCGACCAGGCGATCCTCGATCGCATGACCGACGACTACGGCTTCAGCGTCACGACCCTGAGCGAAACTGTCGCGCAGACGGCTGATGCGAACGGTCGCGATCTGATCATCGTCAGCTCGACGGTCAACTCCAACCGGGTGGGCAACAAGTTCCGGCTTTCGCCGGTGCCGTTCCTCACCTGGGAGTCGCATCTGCTGGACAACATGCGCATGACCGGCACGGCGCGCAACGCCGACTACGGCTCGACCAACGGTCAAACGCAGGTCGCGATCTTCGATCCGACCCATCCGATGGCCGCTGGCCTGCGCGGCTTGGTCACGACGACGGTCATCGGTCAGCGCTACACCTGGGGCGTCCCGGGTGGCGACGTCCAGACCGTCGCGACGATCGCCACCCAGCCGACCCGCGCCGCGCTCTTCGGCTACGACGCGGGCGACGCCATGGTCGGCCTCACCGCCCCGGCGCGTCGGGTGGGTCTGTACTTCAACAACACCGTCGCCCAGAACAACGCCCCCGACGGGTGGCTGCTGTTCGACGCGGCCGTGTGCTGGGCGATCGACTGTCCGTAGGGCTTCGTGAGCCTGACGCGGTCCGCGTGATCGCTGGATGCCCCGCATCGCTTCGGCGGTGCGGGGCTTTTTCGTTTGGGTGGATTGGGGCGCGCCACAACGTCTGTCGCGGCAGCGCGCGATGCCGCGTAGAATCCACGACGCCATGGCTATCCGCGTCTTCATCTCGTACTCGCATCGCGACGAGGAACTCCGTCACGAGCTCGACGTCCATCTCTCGTCGCTCCGCCGCGAGGGTCGCGTCGAGACGTGGGACGATCTCAAGATCGAGCCCGGGGAGCGGTGGGAGGCGGCGATCGCCGAGAATTTGGAAGCCGCCGACGTCGTGCTGCTCCTCGTCAGCGCGTACTTCCTGGATTCGGACTATGCCTACGAAAAGGAGATGACCCGCGCGCTCGAGCGGCACGACGCGGGCGAGGCCGAGGTGGTGCCGATCATTCTGCGCAGCTGCCGGTGGAAGAAGACGCCGTTCGGGGCGCTGCAGGCGCTGCCGGCGAAGGGCAAGCCGGTCACTAAATGGGCCGACGTGCACGATGCGCTCTATGACGTGGTCGAGGGGATCGAGAAGGCGATCGCGCGCTGCGAGACGCGACTGCAGGGCGCGGCGGCTGCGTCGGTCGCGGCTGATTCGTCAGGTGGAGCGGCTGCGGCGGTGCGCCCGCGGCGCGTGCCGCGGGCGGGTGAGGAGCGGACGCATGAGAAGGATGGGTCGGTGCTGTTGTACGTGCCGGGTGGCTCGTACACGCTGGGTTCGACGGACGGTGACGACGACGAGAAGCCGATTCACACGGTGAAACTCAGCCCGTATTGGATCGGGAAATACCCGGTAACGAACGCGCAGTACGGCAAGTTCCTCGAGGCGACGGGACACGAAGAACCCGAAGAGTGGCACAACAAACAGTTCAACGGCCCGGATCAGCCGGTGGTCGGCGTGACGTGGCACGACGCGCAGGCGTATTGCGCGTGGGCTGGGTTGGTGCTGCCGAGCGAGGCGCAGTGGGAGGCGGCTGCGCGGGGCACGGATCAGCGCACGTATCCGTGGGGCAACGCCGAGCCGACGGAGCAGCTGACGAACTTTGATGGCAACGTAGGTCGAACGACGCCGGTGGGGCGCTATCCGGACGGCGCGGGGCCGTTCGGGACGCTGGATCAGGCGGGGAACGTGTGGGAGTGGTGCGTCGACCTTTGGGATTTGTCGGCCTATGCGCAGCGCGACGGTGAGATCGACCCGGTTTGTAGAGGAGAGAAAGTTTCAGAATCTGCGTATCGGGTGTTGCGCGGGGGCTCTTGGGCCGGCAGGGCCGAGAGCCTGCGCGCCGCCTACCGCAGCAGGGGCCACGGCGACTTCCGGGTCCGGAACTTCGGCTTCCGTGTTTGTCGTTCCGTTCCCCGAGCACGGCTTAATGATTAATCTTTTTACCTTTCACCCAAACCATCGTCTTACGATGCCTGTTTGGCATGCGTATCGATCACGAAGTTGATCGAAATTTTTTTGACAATGCATGTTAACAACTTTGGCTGTGACAAAGCGTTTTGTCAGTAAATTGTTAACGACTTTGTCAAAACGTCAACGCGCCGCGTCTGGTAAAACGAGCGCATGAAGCTCTCGATTGCTGAAACGGCCCGCTACCTGGGCAAAACCGATCGTCAGGTGCGCTACGCGATTCAGGCCGGCAAGCTGCCGGCGACGCGCGTCGGTGGGCGCTGGTTCGTGGCAAAGGCCGATCTGCCGGTGAGCCCAGCGATGACGGAGGCGCAGCGGACGAAGCGCCGTCGCGGCACGCAGATCGCCGCGGCGCCCGACGGCGATCGTCGCGATTCGGGCGAAGGGGGCCGCGCCTACAGCGTGCGCATGCTCGCGGCCTACGCACACGGGGCGCCGATCTACCGCGAGCTGGCGACGTGCCTCGGCGACGATCATCCTGCCGTGCGCGAGCTGCGCGAGGCCCTACAAGCGCTGTCGGGCGGCTACCACGCCTTCGACGGCACAGTGAAAGCCGACTTCTACCGCACAGCCCGGGTGCGGGCGAGCCACGCGGTGATGAGCCTGCTGCTCGACGATCCTGAGGCGCACGCCGACGCCGTCGATCGGCTCGAACAAACCGTTCTGCCGCGCATCGGCGGCCTGATTCGACGCGCTGAACGGCGCGGCCGCGGCAAGGCGTCGTCGTGAAGCAACAACGCGGCGACGGTGACGAAGCGCCCGTGTTCGTACGCGCCTACGATCTCTACACGTGGCTGCAAGATCGGCTCGGCGGCGAGCCGCCGTCGTCGCGTGCAGCGCCCGCGCTGCGGCAGGCGTGCCGACTGCTCGACGCCGTGACGCTGGCCGTGCGCGGGCGCGGCATCGACCGGCGGCTCGAGGAAGCGCAGGAGGCCGCGCTGCTGCTGACCGTGCATCTGCGCGCCGTGGCCCAGGCCGGCCAGCTGAGCGACCGCCAGCAGCTGCACGCCCACGATGCCCTGCGCGACATCGGCCGCCAGCTCACCGGCTGGCAGCGCCACCGCAGCGGTCGCCGTCGGTCGTAGTCGATGTGCGGATACAATGGCCGCGGTGCGCGCCGAGCTGCGAATCGGGTGTTGCGCGGGGGCTCTTGGGCCAACAGGGCCGAGAACCTGCGCGCCGCCTACCGCAACAGGAACCCGGGCGACATCCGGAACCGGAACATCGGCTTCCGTGTTTGTCGTTCCGTTCCCCGAACACGTCTCCGGCGCTGACGCTGAACGATGCTGACGACGGCCAAACTGTGGCCAACGACCGACGCGCGGCCTCGATGCCGCGCTGCTGCTGACGCATGACGCCTGCCGCTACCGTGCAGGCGCGCACCGGGACAGGCCAGCCGCGGCTTCGCGCCGTGCGCTGCAGTCGTCCGAACCCGCACGGCCCGGCCGTTCCAGTAACCCGCGCCCTCGGCGCGGCGCCACCGTCCGGCCGGGCCTTTCTCTTGCCCGCGCGCCTGCCGTGAAGACCTTCGCCGCCCGCTTCGAAGCCATCGCGTCGCCGACGTCGCTGCTGCGCGCCTGGCGCGCCTACGCGTCGGGCAAGCGCCGACGGCCGGCGGTGGCGCGCTTTGCCGTCGACGCCGAGCGGCGCGTGCTCGATCTGGCCGACGCGCTGGCGGCCGGCCGCTACCGCCCGCGCATGCCGCGACTCTTGCCGATCCGCGATCCCAAGACGCGCCTGATCGCGGTTGCGCCGGTCGGCGATCGGGTGGTGCAGCGTGCGGTGTACGACGCCCTCGCGCCTGACTTCCAGCGCGGCTTCACCGGCGACACCTTCGCCTGCCTGCCCGGTCGCGGCAGCCATCGCGCGCTGCTGTGCTTTCTCGACGGCATGCGCCGGTATCGCTACGTGCTGCATCTCGACATCGCGCGCTATTTCCCCAGCGTCGACCACGCGACGCTGCGCGGGCTCCTGGCCGCGCGCCTGCGCGATCGGCGCATCGTCGACCTGATCGATCGCCAGCTCGACGCCGCGGCGGTAGAACGCCGCCGCGGC
>JBCCOR010000125.1:0-10032 GCA_039025295.1 Acidobacteriota bacterium | reverse complement strand
CTGGCGGCGTCGGCGCCGCCGTCGGGCGCGGCAGCGGCGATGCGGTTGGCGAGGTAGGTCAGCAGCGGCTGGCTGGCGAGCTCGGCGTCGTCGGCCGCCGCGCGCGCGATCGCGACCAGCTCCGGACGCAGCAGGAAGGCGTCGCTCTCGAGCGTGGCGACGTCGCCGTCGCGGGTGACGCGCAGGCCGAGATCGTCGAGCGTGAGCGCGCTGCGCAGGGCGTCGTCGAGCGCGTCGGCGCGGGCCTGGGCGTCGGGATCGTCGGCCCCGGCCGCGTCGCCGGCGCGGCCGACCAGCAGCGCGTTGACCTTGTCGCGGCGATCGAGCAGTCGCTGGAGCGCGGCGAGCGGCAGGAAGACGTTGTGGCTGGTGCGCTGGGTGACCGCCAGGCCGAAGCGGCCGAGGCCGCGCGCCGGCAGCAGGCCGGCGACCTCGAGGCGCACGGTCTCGACGACGTCGTCGGTGCTGCTGCGGCCGAGCAGCGAGCTGCGCGGGATTTGGCTCCAGCGCGCCAGATGGAGCAGGATTTCGTCGCCCGGCGCGGCGCCCAGCTCCTCGGCGAGAGCGGCCGAAATCAGCGCCGGCGGGCGTCCGCCGGTGGATGATGCGTCGGCGCCGGCGGCGAGCACCGCGGCGACCGCGCGGCCGTCCTGGGTGGTGGCGGCGGCGTCGAAGAAGTCGAGAAAGCGCGCGTCGACGCCCTGGATGCCGACGCCCGCGGCGCGGGTGCGGCGCGTCGCGTGCTCGACGCCGCCGCGCAGCAGAATCGCCGGCGCCACCGTCGCGTCGGCGCCGACGGCCGGCTGCGCGGCCAGGCGCGCGGCGAGATCTTCGCCGACGAAGCGCTGCGCCGTGACCGCGTGCTCGACGCCGCCGAGGCGCTCGAGGGTGAGCGCGCGCAGGCTGCCGCGCACCGAGTCGCCGACGACCAGCGCGCCGGTGATCACCGCGGTGGCGACCGCGGCGCCGGCCGCGACCGCCAGATGCAGGCGGCCGTGATGGATCAGCGTGCGGAACATACGCCGTCTCGCAGTTCGAAGCGGCGCTCGAAGCGCGCCGCCAGATCGAGGCTGTGGGTGACGGCGATCAGCACCGTGTCGTGGCGGTGGTGCAGATCGAGCAGCAGATCGGCGACGCGCGTGGCGCTGTTGGCGTCGAGGCTGCCGGTCGGCTCGTCGCAGAGCAGCAGCCGCGGCTGGTTGATCAGCGCGCGCGCCACCGCGACCCGCTGGCGCTCGCCGCCCGAGAGCGCCGCCGGCCGATGGCGCAGGCGATGGCCGAGGCCGACGCCCTCGAGCAATTCCTCGGCGCGCGCGCGCAGCGCGTCGTCGGACGGGCGCGCGTCGCGCGGCGTCGCCAGCGTCGGCAGCAGCACGTTCTCGATCACGTCGTACTGCGGCAGCAGATGATGATCCTGGAAGACGAAGCCGACCGTGGTATTACGAAACCGCGCCAGCTCGGGCTCGTCGAGGGCGAACGGATCGGCGCCGTTGAGCGTCACCTGGCCCGCGCTGGGGGCTTCGAGCGTGCCGATGATGTGCAGCAGCGTGCTCTTGCCCGCGCCCGACGGGCCGGTGATGGCGAGCGATTCGCCCGATGCGATTTCGAAGGTGATGCCGCGCAGCACGTCGACGACGCCGTGCGCGGTCTGCCACTGCTTGTGGACGTCGCGGACGTCCAGCGAAACGGCTTGGGGCGCGTCGGCCATCGACGGACCTCCTGCAGGCGCGTGGGGATTCGGTGGGGGAGACGGGCGGAGGAAATTCGATCGGGATCTTCGGCGCGGCGCGTCGAACGGATCCAGATCGGCGATGGATCCATGCTATCGCAGCCCAGGCGCGGGGCCGGGACGAATCGCGACAGGGACGCGATGCGGCGGCCGCGCGCAACCCGCGCGTCGGCGTTCGCGTATCATCCGCGTAGCGTCCGCTCGCCCCGTTTCTCGCTCCCGCGCGCTCTGCGCGCTCCCGCGCGTTCTTACGCGCCCACGCGCGTTCTTACGCGCCCACGCGCGTTCTTACGCGCTCACATCGCGCCGCGCGCCCGCCTTGTGCCTCGCGGCGGCGCAGGAGGACTCGATCCGATCATGCGCCCCTACGCTGCCCGTTTCCGAACGCGTTCCCTCGCCGCGCCCGCGCGGCTGGCCCTCATGCTGCTCGCGTCATTCCTCCTCGCGTCGGCCGCATTCGCCGCGCCGTCGACCGACGCGCCGGCGCCCGCGTGGCGCAGCTGGAGCGGCCCGAACGGCGACCTGACCGTCCGCGACGACGTGCTGCCGGCGGGCGACAGCCTGGCGATGGCGGTCGACTGGCGGCGTCCGCTGGGCTCGGCCTACAGCGCGATCGTCGGCGCCGGCGACCGCATTCTCACCGCCTACGCCGACGGCGAGCACGACGTCCTGGCGGCGCTCGACGCGGCGGCCGGCACGACCCTGTGGCAGCAGACGATCGGCCCGGTCTACAAGGGCCACAGCGGCTCCGACGACGGCCTGGTGTCGTCGCCGACCGCGTCGGCCGACGGCGCGGTCTACGCCGTCGGCGCGCACGGCGATCTGCTCGCCGCCCAGCTCGACGACGGCACGGTGCTGTGGCGGCGTCATCTGGTCGACGACTTCGGCGGCCGCGCGCCGCACTACGGCTTCGCGAGCGCGCCGCTGGTGGTCGGCGATCTGCTGATCGTCACCCCCGGCGGCGACGAAGGCCGCGCGATCGTCGCGCTCGACCGGCGCACCGGCGAGACCCGCTGGACGACCGGCGACGATCGACTCGACTACCAGGCCGCGACCGTCGTCGACGTCGGCGGCACGCGCCAGATCGTCGCCTCCACCAACAGTCGGCTGCTCGGCCTCGCCCCGGCCGACGGCGCGGTGCTCTGGGAGCGGCCGCACGACGCCGACGCGGGTGCCAGCTCGACGCAGCTGATTCCCTACGCCGACGGCGTCCTGGCCAACGAGTGGACCCGCTTCGTGCGTTATCGCATCGGCGCCGACGGGCCCGAGGTCGCGTGGACGTCGCGCGCGCTGGGCAACAGCTACGTCACGCCCGTGCCCTACGGCGATCACATCTTCGGCTACAAGGGCCGCTTTCTGACCGCGGTCGACGCCGCCACCGGCAAGGTGGCGTGGAAGTCGCGTCCGCCCGGCGGCGGCACGCTGGTGGCGGTCGACGGTCATCTGGTGATCCTCGCCGGCAGCGGCGACGTGGTGCTCGTCGAAGCGACCGGTGCGGGCTACCGCGAGGCCGGCCGCGTCGCCGCGCTCGAGCGCGGCTACTACACCGCGCCGACCTATGCTTCCGGCCGCGTCTACGTGCGCAACCTGAAGGAGATCAGCGCGATCTCGGTGCGCCCGGGCGAGGCGTCGGCGGACGCTGCGAACGCCGCGGCGGACGCGACGGTGCCCGACGACGCGCTGCGCGGCGCGTTCGGCGACGCCGTGCGCCACGCCATGACCCTCGAACCTGCGGCGCGCACCGCCCATCTCACCAAGATGCTCGATGCGCACGACGCGATGCCGATCCTCGAGGGCGAGAACCTTGCGCACTTCGTGTACCGCGGCGACGTCCCCGATCTGGCGCTGGTCGGCTCCTTCCTGTCGCTCGGTGAGGAGCAGGTGATGCAGCGCGTGCCCGGCACCGACGTCTGGTTCCACAGCCGCGAGGTGCCCGCTGCGGCGCGCTTCAGCTACAGCTTCCGGGTTTTCGAAGAGGCGCGCGTCGATCCGGCCAATCCGCACACCGTCGGCGCGGCGCAGCCGACCTCCGACCTGCGCACCCAGGGCTTCGAACTGCCGGCCCATCGCGCGCCGCGCGCCGACGGCGCGCCGTCCGGACGCCTCGAGGAGATGGCCTGGACGAGCGAGATCTTCGACGCGCGCGAGCGCACCGTCCAGGTCTGGCTGCCGCCCGGCTACGGCGACGACGCGTCCTCGGCGCGCCATCCGCTCCTGATCGTCAACCACGGCAACTTCGCCGTCGACGCCGATCTGCCGCGCAGCCTCGACCATCTGGTCAACGACGACGCGATCGTGCCCCCGGTGGTGGCGTTCGTGCCGCGCGCCAACTGGCCGGAGTACAACGGCGGCGAGACCGCCGACTACGTCCGGGCGATGGCGACCGAGCTGGTGCCGGCGCTGAACGCGCGCTACGCACTGCGCGACAAGCCGACGGCGCGCATGCTGTACGGGCCGGGCTCCGCGGGCTTCGCCTCGCTGTGGGCGGCGGTGCACCATCCCGACGTTTTCGGCGGCGCGGCGGCGCAGAGCTACTACCACGGTGAGCTCGGTGAGGCGCTGATGAAGCGGATCGCCGACGGGCCGTCGGCGGATCAGCCGACGCCGCGCATCGTGCTGGCGTGGTCGACCAACGACTACGGTGCAGCCGTGGGCGGCGAGGGCGCCGAGGCCGACAGCCGTGCGCTCGCCGAGGCGCTCGAGGCGGCGGGCTATCCGCTCGAGACCGTGGTGACGCCGCACGGTCCCGACTGGACCGGCTGGATCGTGCCCTTCGACCGCATCGCCGGCGGTCTGCTGGCCGCGCCCCAGGGCGACTGATCCGCGCGTCGGATCAGGGCGGCGGATCCGGCGCGCGCCAGCCGAGCTGATCGAGCTGCGCGCGTAGCGGCGCGGCGTCCTCGGCGCGGCCGAGGGCCTCGAGCAGGCTGGCGCGCAGCGCGAGGTCGTCGACGAACGGCGCCGACGTCGCCTGCGCCACGCGGGCGAGCGCCTGTGCCCAGACGTCGTGCGCCCGCGCGTCGTCGCCGCGTGCGCGGTGCAGATCACCGCGCACGCGTTCGAGACGGGCCATCCGCGCGCGCGCCTCGCGGCTGTCGTGCGCCTGCGCCAGGCGCGCCGCGGCGCGCGGCTGTGCGTGCGCGAGCAGTGCCTCGGCGTCGTCGAGCGCGCCGCGGCGCACGAGCAAACGGGCGTGCGCGGCCAGGCCGATGCCGGCGAAATGCGGATCGCGTTCGCGCATCGCCGCCTGCGCGTCGTGCGCGGCCCGGTGATGTGCCAGCGCGGTGGCGTCGTCACCGGCGCGCGCGGCGAGCGCGGCCAGGCCGGTCCGCGCCCGCGCCCGCAGGCGCGGATCGCTCGGCTCGGCCGACCACGCCTGGGCGTAGAGCGTCTCGGCGTCGGCCGTCTCGCCGATCGCGCGATGGACGTCGGCCAGGCGAATCTGGGTGGCGACAACGCTCGGATGCTGCGGTCCGAGCGCGCGGGTTTGGACCGCGAGCGCGACCCGATAGCGCGCGATGGCATCGTCGAAACGGCCGGTCGCGCGCCGTAGATTGGCCAAATTGGCCAGGCTCGCGGCGGTTTGCGGATGGTCGTCGCCGAGCACCTGGCGCAGCATGGCGAGCGCCTGCCGATGCAGCTGCTCGGCGTCGTCGACCGCGCCGCGCGCCTGGCGCACGACGGCGAGGTTGTTGAGGCTGGTGGCCATGTTGGGATGGCCCGGGCCGAGATGGGCGCGCTGCAGATCGATCGCGCGCGTGATCAGCGCATCGGCCTCGCCCAGCTCGCCGCGCAGGCGGAGCAGATCGCCGAGGTTGCTGAGGCCGCTCGCCAGCTCGGCCGGCTCGACGGCGTTCGCCTGCTGGATGGCGAGCGCCTCGCGCAGCAGCCGCGCCGCGCGCGCGTCGTCGCCGCGGGCGCGCGCGAGCACCGCCAGGTTGTTGAGGCTGACCGCGACATGTGGATGCTGCGCGCCGAAGTGGCGCTGGCGGATCGTCCGCGCCTCGTCGAAGAGCGTCTCGGCGCGCGTCAGCTGTCCGGTTTCGCGCTCCAGGCTGGCCAGCTGGTCGAGCGCGTCGATCCGCGCGCGCGGATCCGACGCGTCGGCATCGTCGGTCGCGAAATGCGCGAGTGCAGCTTCGAGCAGCGGCCGCGCCTCGTCGTAGCTGCCGAGCTGGCGATAGGCCTGGCCGATGGTGGCCATCAGGCGCGCCCGCTGACGCGGCTGATCGGCGAGTCGATCGAGCTGCGTGACGCCGCGCTCGAGCAGCGTGTGCGCGGTGACGTCGCGACCGCGGCTGGCGATCGGCTGGGCACCGGCGAAGACGTCGCGCAGGAAGTCGGCGATCTGCTCGGCGTCGCGGCGCGCCTCGATCGCCGCGGCGCGCTCGCGCTGCAGCACGATCACGTGCCGCACCATCGCGCTCAGCAGCACGACGGCGAGCAGCGCGGCGACCGCCAGTCGGCGCCGGCGCGGCCCGCGGTTCGCGATCCCGGCCAGCCGTCGCCGGACCGCGTCCGCGGTCGGCCGCGCGGACGGCGTATAGGTGCACAGATCGCTTACCAAATCGCGCAGCTCGGGATCCAGCTCGGGCGCCTCGTCGGCGCGGCCTTCGGCGGCCTGGCGCATGCGGTCGGCCGCCGGCCGGCCTTCGGGGCGGGCCGGCCGACCGGTGAAGAGCTCCTGCAGCAGCAGGCCGAACGAGAACAGATCGCTCGCCGGCGTGGCGCGTTCGCCCCGCGCCTGCTCCGGGCTCATGTAGCCGACCGTGCCCATCACCGTGCCCGCCGCCGTGCGCCCGCCCGCGCTCGATGCCGGCCGCGCCGCCCTCTCCAGATGCGGCGGCAGCAGCGTGGTCGTCGCGCGTCGCGCGGTGGGGACACGCGTCTGCGGCCGCGCCGCGTCGGGCGACGGCGCCTGTGCGCTCGACGGTTCGACCGCCGGTGCGGTATCGGCCTCCGACGCCACCAGGGCGAGGCCGAAGTCGAGCACCTTGACCGCGCCGTCGGCGGTGAGCATCACGTTGTCGGGCTTGAGATCGCGGTGCGCCACGCCCTGGGCGTGCGCGGCGGCCAGGGCGTCGGCGATGCGGCGGGCGATGGCCATCGCTCGCGTGCGCGTTGGACCGTCGCGCAGGACCTCGCTCAGGCGCCGGCCGTCGATGCGCTCGAGCACCAGGAAATCGCCGTCGGCGTGTTCGACGAAACCGTACAGCCGGCAGATCGTCGGATGGTCGAGCTGCGAGAGGACGCGCGCCTCGCGCAGGAACCGCCGCTTGACATCGGCGTCGAAGCGGCGGTCGGGACGGATCGACTTGAGCGCGACCCGACGCTGCAGCGTTTCGTCCCACGCGCCATAGACCTCGCCCATGCCGCCGCGGCCGAGGTAGTCGCGAATGCGAAACCGTCCGATCGTGTCGCCGATCTGTGCCATCGCCCTGGAGTGATGCAAATCGGATACCCGATTGCCGCGCGCGCCGCGCCGATATCTGCCGGATCGACGGTACGGCGCTGGTAAGATCGAACGTGCCGTCGCGCGCGCGGCATCGCGCTCTTCCATCAACCGACGGTTCTGCTCATGCATCTTTCTCTGGCCGATCACCGACGCTACGGAACCTTGGTGCCGCGCGGCTTGGGCGGCATGTCGACGGTGTTCGAGGGCTACGACCGCGCGCTCGGCCGGCGGGTGGCGATCAAATTCCTGCGCAGCGATGACCCGGCGATGCAGCTGCGTCTGCTGCGCGAGGCGCGCCTGCAGGCGCGTCTGCACCATCCGGGCATTTGCCGCATTCACGACGTCGGCGCATCGACCGGCCAGCCTTTCATCGTCATGGAGTGGATCGACGGCGACGAGCTCGACGTCGCGGCCGCCGATCAGCCGCTCGCCACCCGCATCGCCTGGGTGCGGCAGGCCGCGTCGGCGGTGCGCGCCGCCCACGCCGCGGGCCTGCTGCACCGCGATCTCAAGCCGTCGAACGTGCTCGTGCGGCGCGCGCCGGCGTCGCCGGCCGCGCGCATCGTGGTGTTCGACATCGGCCTGGTGTGGACGCCCGACGCCGAGCCGCTGACCGAAGAAGGCATCGTCATGGGCGCGCCCGCCTTCGCCGCGCCCGAGCTGCTGCGCGGGGAGCGCGCGCGCTGGGGCCCGGCGCTCGACGTCTACGGCCTGGGCGCGACGCTCTTCCATCTGACCGCCGGACGTCCGCCGTTCGACGGCGCGCACGATATCGACGTGCTGCGCAGCGTGCTGCGCGAACCCGCGCCCGACGTGCGCGACCACGCGCCCGACGCGCCGGATGCCCTGGCCCGGCTGCTGACGCGCTGCCTGGACAAAGATCCCGATCGGCGACCGGCGTCGATGGCCGCGCTGATCGACGCGCTGGATCGCGCCGCGCGCGCGGCGTCGGCGTCGGCGGACCGACCGCGGCGGACGATGGTGCCGGTGCTGCGGCAGATGGCGCGCCGCGTGCACCGCACGCCGTGGCTGCCGGCGGCCGCGCTGGCGGCGGTCCTCATGCTGATCGCGCTCGGTGCGATCCTGATCCGCGAGCGCGATCGCCTCGACGCGATCCGTCATCACGAGGCGCTGGCGAGCGATTGGGAGCAGACGCTGCGCGCGGCGCGGCTGGGGCGCCCGGGCGGCCTGCCCGCGGCCAAGGCGCACGTGCGTCAGCGCATGGCCGCGGTCGCCGATGCGGATGTCGACGATCCGGCCCTCGACGGCACCCGGGCGTCGGCGCTCGGGCGCGGCCATCTGGCGCTGGGCGACGTGTCGCGGGCGTCGTCGCTGCTCGCGCGCGCCTGGGCGCGCGGCAGCCGCACACCGCAGACCGCGCTCGCCTACGCGCTCGCGCTCGGTCGACATCACGCCGATCGGCTCGACGACCTCGGTGACGACGGTCGCAGCCATCGCGCACGCATCGCCGATCTGCTGCGCTGGATCGAACGGCGCGGCGCGGGTCAGGCGACGATCGCCGATCGTCCGCTGGCCGACTACGTGCCGGCCCTGCTGGCCTACTACGACCGCCGCTACGACGATGCGCTGCGCCGCGCCGAGCGCCTCGGTGACCGTCACGCGTGGCTCTACGAGGCGCGCATGCTCGCGGCCGACGCGCTCGCCGGACGCGCGGTGCAGGAAGAGGATCGCGGCGACATCGCGGCCATGCGCGCGAGTCACGCGCGGGCGTCCGCGGCGTATGCGCGCGCCATCGACGCCGCCTCGGGCGCGCCCGAGCCCCGGATCGGCCGCTGCGCGATCGCGGTGCGCGAGCTGCGCGCGGCGATGGAGCACGGACTCGCCGCGTCGATGGTGGACGCGGGCACGCAGGCGCTCGCCGGCTGGCGCGACGCGGCGCGCACCGACTGCCGCGCGGCGCTGGCCAACGATCCCGACGCGCTCGACGCCTACGCGTTCGAGGCGCGGGCGGTGTGGGAATGGGCGCGGGCGATGTTCGAGCTGGCGCGGCACGACGCGCGACCGGCGCTGCGCACGGCGATCCGCCGCGTGGATGCGGCGCTGCACACGCATCCCGACACCATGCGCCTGCACGTGGCGCGCGCCGATCTGCGCGCGCTGGTCGGACAGCGCGCGATGCAATTCGACCGCGCCGATCCGCGGGCGCACTACCAGCGCGCGGTGCTCGACTACCGTCGCGCGCTCGCGCGCCGGCCCGACGATGCGCTCACCACGTACCTCATCGGGCAGGTCTACAGCCGCCAGGTCGAGTACGAAGCCGGGCGCGCGTTGCCGATCGCACCGGCCTGGCAGCAGTCGCTGCGCCATTTGGTGCGCGCCCAGCGCCAGGTGCAGCGGCGGCCGACGGTCCGCCTGCGCGAGGCGTGGATCGAAACCCGCCGCGCGTTTCTCCATCGCATGGTCGCGTTCGGTCAGTACCGCGCCGGCGAGGACTTCGGCGCGCACGCCGGCTACACGCTTACCGCCAGCCAGCGCGCGCTCGCGCGCGGCGGCCCCAGCGGGCACCGTCTGCGCTGGATGGGCAACGCCTATGCGCTCACCGCGTTCCACGACGTCGTCCACGGCCGCGACGCCGCGGCGGCGCTGGGCTATCGCCAGGCGGTCGCGTATCAGGAGCGCGCCAGCCTGCTGAGCGATGGCGGCATCGCGCGCGCCGCCGTGCTGCTGATGGGTGAGCTCGACGTGGCGCGACACGATCTGGCGCGCGGCGTCGATCCCGCGACCTGGCTGCGGCGCGCGGCGCGCACGCTGGCGCGCCTCGAAGCCGAGATCCAAGGCGCCTTTGGCCGCGACGTCGCCGCCTGGCTGCGCCTGCAGCTGGCCACCG
>JBCCOR010000124.1:0-10122 GCA_039025295.1 Acidobacteriota bacterium | reverse complement strand
GGCCGACGATGCCGCCGGCGAGACGGCGCGCCTCGCCGCCGCCCGCGGCATCGTCGGCCGCGAGCTCGTCGGCGGTCACCGCGTGGCCCAGGGCGGCGCACAGCCGCGCGGCCTCGGGCAGATTGGGCGTGACGACGGTCGCCAGCGGCAGCAGATGCGATGCCAGCACCGCGACCGCGTCATCGGCCAGCAGCGGATCGCCGCTCTGCGCGACCATCACCGGATCGAGCACGACGTGCGCCGGCCCGCGCGCCGTCCGGCGGTGATGGGCCAGGCGGTCGGCCACGATCTCGATCTGGGCCGCGCCACCGAGCATGCCGATCTTGACGGCGTCAGCGCCGATGTCGTCGACGACGGCGTCGATCTGCGCGGCGATCAGCTCAGGCGCCAGGATCTCGACCCGCGTCACGCCGCGGGTGTTCTGGGCGGTGATCGCGGTCAGCGCGCTCGCGCCGTAGACGCCGTAGGCCGCCGCCACCTTGAGATCGGCCTGAATGCCCGCACCGCCGCCGCTGTCGGAGCCGGCGATGGTCAGCATCCGCGGCGGCGACGATGCCGTGCCCGCGTCGCTCACGGCTCGCCCGCCCGCCGCGCCCGCCGCGCCCGCCGCGCCCGCGCGACCAGCGCCATGCCGACGAGCAGCAGCGCGACGCTGATCGCCTGCGCGACCGTGAACGGCCCGAAGAAGCGATCGTCCTTGGCGCGCAGGAACTCGACCCCGAAGCGCTCCACCGACATCAGCGCCAGCACGACGCCGAAAACCGTGCCGGTGGGCGGCCGGCGCATCAGCAAATGGCGGCCGATGACGAAGATCACGAGCGCGATCGCGGTCTCGTACAGCTGGGTCGGATGCACCGCCACCCAGCCGCCCTCCTGGATCAGCGCCGGATCGACCGCGACGCCGAAGTAATCCTGCAGATAGCGCGACTGGGTCGGCGGCAGGCCCTCGCGGAAAACCATGCCCCAGGGCAGCCCGGTCGGATGACCGTAGTCGTCGCCGACCAGGAAGCAGCCCATGCGGCCGACGGCGTAGCCGAACGCCAGCGCGGGCGCGGCCGCGTCGAGCACCGGCCAGCCCGAGAGTCGGCGGCTGCGCAGCATCCATAGAAAGCCGATCGAGCCGCCGATCAGGCCGCCGTACCAAACCAGACCGGCGCGGCTCCAGAGCAGGGCGAGATCGCCGTAGAGCACGGCGTAGTAGATCTTGCCGCCGAGAATGCCGCCGAAGCCCGCAGCGAACACCAGCGCGCTGGCGTCGTCGTCGTCGCCGACGCCGAGATGACGCATGCCGCCGCGCAGAATCCAAAAGGCGGAAAAGAACGCAGCCACGAGCATCACCCCGAACGGGCTGATCGACAGCGGACCGATGTGGAAGAGTTCTCGAATCATCAGCGGATGGAAGCATCCAATCAAGTCTGGAGACAGCGCGTCGCGCACGAGCGGGCGACGGCAGCAGGGTCGAGCAGTTTAGCACTGCGCGCCGCGCCGACGCGGGCGCGCTAGCATGGCGGGATGGCGACCTCTCCATCCTCTGCATCGCCCGCGCGCGCGGGCGGACCCTTCGCCGCGGTCACCCCCGAACACCGACGCGCGCTGGTCGAGCACCTGGGGCCCGACGCGGTCCGCTGGGACGACGACGCCCGCGAACGCTACGGCCGCGACGAGACCGAAGATCTGTGGCTGCCGCCCGATCTGGTCGTGCTGCCGCGCAGTCGCGACGACGTGATGAGGGTCATGGCCCTGGCGCATCGGGCGCGACTGCCGGTCACGCCGCGCGGCGCCGGCACCGGCCTGTCGGGCGGCGCCCTGCCGGCGCGCGGCGGCATCGCGCTGGCGCTCGAACGACTCGACCGCATCCGCGACATCGATCTGCGCAACCTCACCGTCGAGGCCGAAACCGGCGTGCGCCTGGGCGCGCTGCAGGCCGCGGTCGCGGCGCACGGCCTGGCCTATCCGCCCGATCCCGGCAGCCGCGACACCTGCCAGCTCGGCGGCACCCTGGCGGAGAACAGCGCCGGCCCGCGCTCGTGCAAATACGGCACGACCCGGCAGTGGGTACTCGGGCTCGAGGCGGTGCTCGCCGACGGCACGCCGATCGACCTCGGCGGCGGCAACCGCAAGGACGTCGCCGGCTATGACCTCACCCAGCTGCTGATCGGCTCTGAGGGCACCCTCGCCGTGCTGACCGCCGCCGTGCTGCGCCTGATCCCGCGGCCGCGGGCAGCGATCACGCTGCTCCTGCCCTTCCCCGCCCTCGACGTCGCCGCCGCCGCGGTCGAGATGCTCTTCCGCCGCGGCTGCGATCCGTCGGCCTGCGAGCTGCTCGACGACGCGTCGATCGCGTGCGTGCGCGACTGGACGGATCTGCCGCCGGCGCTCGACGGCCACCGCGCCCTGCTGCTGGTCGAGCTCGACGGCGACGATCCCGACGCGCTGCTCACCCGCGCGACCCAGGTCGACGCGCTGGCGCAGGCGCTCGGCGGCGGCGAGACCATCGCCGCGGTCGACGCCGCCGATCAGCGTCGCCTGTGGCGCATCCGCAGCCTGGTCGGCAAGGCGGTCAAGGCGCGTTCGGTCTACAAAGAAGCCGACGCGGTGGTGCCGCGCCCGCGCCTGGCCGATCTCGTCCGCAGCGCGCGACGCGTCGCCGAGGCGCACGATCTGCAGGCCGTCTGCTACGGCCACGCCGGCGACGGCAATCTGCACGTCAACCTGCTGCGCGGCGATCTCGACGATGCGCAGTGGTCGCAGCGCCGCGACGCTGCCGAGGCCGCGCTCTTCGCCGACGTCCTGGCCCTGGGCGGCAGCATCACCGGCGAACACGGCGTCGGTCTGACCCAGCGGCGCTTCCTCGCCGATCGTATCGGCGGCGACGGTCTCGATCTGATGCGGGCCATCAAGCGCGCGTTCGATCCGCGCGGCATTTTAAATCCCGACAAAATTTTTCCGGATGCTGCCGCAGACGAAAATCCATGAATGCACAAATAGGAATAATTCAGCCCAGGAATATTGACTGACAATTTGTGACGCTCTGTCAGGAGAGGCCCGACGCGAAGTGTCAAGAAACGTGACGGACGCCGCCATCCGCGCGACTTAGCCGATGGCACACTCTTTGCGTAATGGCATTTGTCATCTCGGACGCGCAAATGCCTCGCGACGCGCGCCCATTTGCCATACCGCTCGGCAGCTCCATATAACGATTTGGGCGGAGACCTTCGTCATGTTGAGACCTCTGCGCGTCATGTTGACTCCCACGCGCCGTCGCGCTTTTACCCTGATCGAACTCCTGATCGTCGTCGCCATTCTGGGCATCATCGCAACCATCATCATTCCGAATCTGCTCGACGCGATTCAGAAATCCCGCCAACGTCGCACGGTCGCCGACATGCGCAACGTCGGCACCGCGTGGATGGCTTGGCTGACCGATCAGGTCGGCGCCGCCTCGGCCGGCCAGACGGCCACTCTCTACGACGGCTCGGACCTGGATCCGATCACGCACGCCAACGTCCAGAACCAGCTGCGGCCGAACAACGGCTTCTTCTACACCCAGAAAGTCGAGGAATTCGACGGGTGGAACAACGCCTTCATGTTCTGTCGTAACGACAACCTGCTCGCCGCCAACTGTCTCGCGATGTGCAGCCCCGGCCGCAACGGCACCATGGGCGAGAATCCGGACGGGACGTCCGAGTGCTGCGACAACTGGACCATCGGCTCCTTCGTCGCCACCGACTACGATCAGGACATGATGTGGGCCGACGGCTATCTGGTACGCTACCCAGGCAGCCTGCAGCAATAAGCACGCCGTTCGCTGCATCGTTCTTCGATCTGTCGCGTCGTATCGCGGCCTGCCGCTGGCCAACCCGCCGCGATCACCGGTCACCACGACGCTCTCCCGTGCGCCCCCGTCGCCCTTTCGGCGGGGGCGCTGTCTGTGCGTGCGGATCCGTATCCGGAACGCCGTCGCACGCGCGCCGCTGCTAGCATGGCAACACGCCACCGCGGCGCCGACAGATCCATCCATCCCGGTTCGATCCGCCCGCCATCTTTGATGACCGCGCCCCAACCCTCCGCAGCCCCGACGACGGGCGAGCCCCAGCCCATCGAAGCACCGTCGACGCCCTCTTGGCGCCAGCAGAGTTCACTCTTCTGGCGCGAGTGGCTCCGGCCGCTGCTGCTGATCGCCCTGGTCATGTTCTCGTTTCGCTCGGCGGTCGCCGACTGGAACGACGTGCCCACCGGATCGATGAAACCGACCATTCTCGAAGGCGATCGGATCTTCATCAACAAGGTCGCCTACGACCTGAAGTTTCCGTTCACCATGTGGATGCTCGCCGACTGGGCCGATCCCGCCTGGGGAGACGTCATCGTCCTGCGCTCGCCCAAGGACGGCAAGCGCCTGGTCAAGCGCGTGACCGGCCTGCCCGGCGATCTCGTCGAGATCCGCGACGGCACCCTGTACGTCAACGGTCGCGCGGCCGACTATGCGCCGCTCGATCCCGCGATCGCCAGCCAGCTCAGCGCCGAGCAGCAGAAGATCCATCGCTTCGCCGAAGAGACGGTCGACGGCCACGCCCATCCGGTGATGATCCGCAAGTACATGAGCCCCGGCGCCTACGGCCCGCTGCGCGTGCCTGCGGGGCACTATTTCGTCATGGGCGACAACCGCGACAACAGCAGCGATTCGCGCGCCTTCGGCCCGATTCCGCGCGAGGTCATCCTCGGCCAGGCCACCGCCGTTGCGCTGTCGGTCGATCCGTCGCGCTACTACCTGCCGCGCTGGCAGCGCTTCTTTCGCAAACTTCCCTGAGCCGCGTCTCGTTCGCCGCCGCCGCGCGGACAAGCCGACCGACGATCGTCGGCGGATGTCGTATGATCCGGATCGCTTCATCCGCCCGCGCCCGCGATCGATCGCGCGACCGGCGCGCGGGCCATCCACCCAGCAGGAGACTTCGATGACCGCCGCGACCATCCCGACGATCGATCTCGCCGACTTCCACCATGCCGATCCGAACCAGCGCAGCGCCTTCGTGCGTACGCTCGGCGAGGGCCTGGAGCATTTCGGCTTCCTCACGGTGGAAGGCCACGGCGTCGATCACGCCGTGATCCGCCGCGTGTACGAGGCGTTCGAGACCTTCTTCGCCCTGCCCGACGCGACCAAGCGGCGGTACGCCGGCGTCGAGGGCGGCGCGCGCGGCTACACGCCGTTCGGCGTCGAGCACGCCAAGGGCAGCGACGTGCCCGACCTCAAGGAGTTCTGGCACGTCGGCCAGGAGCCGCCCGCGGACCATCCGCTGCGCGCGGTCTATCCGCCGAACGTCTGGCCCGCGGAGGTGCCGTCGCTGCACGACGACGTGCGCGCGTTCTACCGCGCGCTCGAAACCTGCGCCGCGACCCTGCTCGAGGGCATCGCGATGTACTACGACCTGCCGCAGGACACCTTCGCGTCGATGATGCAGCACGGCAACTCGATCCTGCGCGCGATCCACTATCCGCCGGTCCCCGACGATCGGCCGATGGGCGCCGTGCGCGCCGCCGCGCACGAGGACATCAACCTGATCACGCTGCTCTGCGAGGCGACCGAGCCCGGCCTCGAGATCCTCACCCACGACGGCAGCTGGCTGCCGGTCACGGCCCTCGACGGCCAGATCGTGGTCGACGCCGGCGACATGCTGTCGCGGGTCACCAACGGCGTCGTGCCGGCGACCACCCACCGCGTGGTCAACCCGCCGGGCGCCGCCCGCGATCGCCATCGCTACTCGATGCCGTTTTTCGTCCATCCCTATCCCGACTGCGACCTGACGGTGCTGCCGCGCTTCGTCAGCGACGATCGGCCGGCGCAGTTCCCGCCGATCACCGCCGGCGCGTTTCTGCAGCAGCGCCTGCGGGAGATCGGCCTGATCAAGTCGTGATCGCGCGCTCGCCCGCCCCGGCGTTCGGCCGCGCGCTCCGTCGACCGCGCTCATGATGACCCTCTTCCGCTATCGCGACCTGATCTGGACGCTGGTCGCGCGCGACCTCAAGGTGCGCTACCGGCGCTCCGTGCTCGGCTTCGTCTGGACGATGCTGCAGCCGCTGCTGACCATGATGGTGTTCTACCTCGTGTTCAGCAGCCTGTTCCGCTTCGACGTGCGCAACTACCCGGTCTACGCCCTGGCCGGCATCCTGTTCTGGAATTTCTTCCAGCAGAGCATCATCGCGTCGATGAACAGCCTCTACGGCAACGCCGGCATCCTCAAGAAGGTACCGGTGCCGATGATGGTCTTCCCGGTCGCGACGGTGATCTCGGGCATCGTCAATCTGCTCTTCGCGCTCGTGCCGCTCTTCGGCCTGCTGCTCGCGACCGAGCCGCGGCTGATCAGCCCGGCGCTGCTCTTTCTGCCGATTTCGATCGTCATCGCCGCGCTCTTCACCCTCGGCGCCGGCCTGCTGCTGTCGCCGCTGGCGGTCTTCTTCCACGACGTGCGCGAGCTGGTCGGCGTCGGGCTGACGCTGCTCTTCTACATGACGCCGTGCTTCTATCCGCTGAGCATCGTCGAGGGGCGCTGGTTCTACTTCCTCTTCGAGTACAACCCGACGCGCTCGATTCTCGAGGTCTTCCGCGATCCGATCTACTTCGCCAAGATCCCGCCGCTGGTGCATCTCGGCGTGTCGATGCTGGTCGCGCTGATCGCGCTCGCGATCGGCGCCTGGGTCTTCCGCCGCGCCGCCGATCGCATTCCGTTCTACATTTAGGCCATCGCCATGTCGTCTCCCTCCACCGCTGTCGCCGAACCATCTTCCGCTGCCGCGATCGACCGCGGCGAGCCGGTGATCGACGTCGCCGGCCTCGCGCTCTGCTACCGCCTGAGCAAGCAGCGCGTCGGCTCGCTCAAGGAGTGGATGATCCATTTGGTCAAGGGCAACCTCGTGCACGAGGATCTCTGGGCGCTGCAGGACATCGACCTGCGCGTGTGGCCGGGCGAGATCGTCGGCCTGATCGGCGCCAACGGCGCGGGCAAGAGCACGCTGTCGAAAATCGTCGCCGGGGTGATGAAGCCGACCCGCGGCACGTGCCGGGTGCGCGGACGCGTGGCGCCGATCCTGGAGCTCGGCACCGGCTTCGACCACGAGCTGACCGGCCTCGAGAACATCCATCTCAACGCCATGCTGCTCGGCCGCAGCAAGCGCGAGATCGTCACCCGGGTCGACGAGATCATCGAATTCAGCGGACTCGGCCACTTCATCCACACGCCGATGCGCAACTACTCGACCGGCATGATGGCCCGGCTCGGCTTCGCCATCGCGACCTCGTGGGTGCCTGATCTGCTGATCCTCGACGAGGTGCTGGCGGTCGGCGACGCGCGCTTTTTGGCGCGCTGCCACACGCGCCTCGACCGCTTCCGCAGCCAGGGCACGACCACGCTGCTGGTGTCGCACAACCTGCGCGAGATCGAGCAGCGCTGCACGCGCTGCCTGTGGCTCGACGGCGGCCGCATCCGCGCGCAGGGCGCGCCCGACGACGTGCTCGCCGCCTACCGCGCGTCGGTGGCGAACGCCAAGCGTGCCATCGGCATCGGCGCGCACGCCGACGCGCCCGCGCCGCCCGACGGCGCGATCGAGGGCCTGACGGCCGCCGATCTGGCGCACGACGATCCGTCGCCGCCGCGCTGAGCGGCGCCGACGGTCCGCGCCCTACGCGTCCGGCACGCCGTCGCCGACGATGCGCTTGATCAGCGTGCCCGCCGGCAGCACCGCGTCGGGCTCGACCTGATTCACCCGCGCCAGCACGTCGAGTTCGACCGACGACGGCCGCGCGCTGTTGAACGCGCGCAGGCTCTGCGCGCGCCGCAGCGGAATGACCTCGATGCGCTGCGGCTGAATGTTACGCAGGCGCGCCTCGCGCAGCCGCCCGAAGCTCGCCACCGCGCGCTCGAGGGTGGGATCGTGACGCTTCCACAGGCCCTCGTTGGTGCCGATGCCCAGCATCTGGATGATCTGCCCGCTGTGCTCGACGAAGGCCACGCCGCCGGGCAGGGCGCCCTGGCTCTGGTCGCCCTTGATGCGCACCAGGCGGCTGGTCAGCCGCCGACTGCGCAGCCAGCGATCGTCGCCGAGCGTCACGCTCTCCTGCGCGCCGAAGGCGTTGAGCGCCGCGCGCGGGTCGTCGGCCTCGGCCAGGGTCAGGATCAGCCCCGCGTTGCCCTCGTCGTTGGCCACGATCACGCGCGCGCGCTCGTTCTGCACCCGCCAGCCGTCGGGCACGTCGAATTGGAAGCCGAGATCGGGATGGATGAAGCGGCCGTCGGCGACGAAGCCCTGGCGCGGATTGACCCCGAACACCAGGCCGTCGATCTGCTGACGGTAGGGCGTGAAGCCCCAGTCGTCGGACGGCGCGAGGCCGGCGTCGGCGAAGCGCGTCTCGTTGGCCACGCGGCGGTTGCCCAGCTCGGGATGGGTTGAGAGCCAGGGCGGCGGCCCCGTGCCGCCGCGCGTCGCCAGGCTCACCTCCTGCAGGGTGTCGAAGACCTGCGACAGCGCCTCGGGCGGCTGGCCGATGGCGCGCATGTAGCGAAAGCCGAGCGCGTCGGCCTGGCGCTCATCGTCGCGGCTGAACTTCAGAAACGCCAGCTGCGTACCGACGTTGGCCGCCAGCAGGCCGAGCCCGGCGTAGGCGCGATCGCGGCTGTCGTCGGCGCTGACCGCGACCGCGACCGTCGCCACCAGCAGACCGGTCTGCGCCAGCTGCGCCTTGCTCAGCCGGTTGACGCTGTGGCGCGCGGTGACGTGGCCGATCTCGTGCCCGAGCACGCCCGCGAGCTCCGCCTCCGAGCCGAGGTACGACAAGAGGCCGCGGGTGATGTAGACGTAGCCGCCCGGCAGCGCAAAGGCGTTGACCATCGGATCGTCGATCACGCGGAAGGTCCACGGCAGGCTGGGACGCTCGGAGTTCTCCGCCATCGACAGCCCGAGCGCCTGCACGTAGCGGGTCAGCTCCTCGTCGTCGACCAGGCCGAGCTGCGCGACCATGTCGCGATCGGCCTGCTTGCCGAGCGCGATTTCCTGGGCCTCGGAGTAGAAATTGATCTGCTGCTTGCCCGTCACCGGGTTGGCGCTGCAGCCGACGATCAATCCGGCGAGCAGCACCAGGGCCAGCGCGAGGACGATCCACGCGGTGCGCGGCGACGTGCGGCGCGCCGGCCGCATGGTGCGGTGCATGCGCGGCGGACGCGGGGCGGGAGACAGTGCGGTCATGGATGAATCTCCGGAGGTTCGCGGAATGGGGTTGACGGGCTGAATCCGACTGCGTGAATCCAACCCGTATTCTACCCGGCCGACGAAGGTAGATCGCTGGGATACACTTCCACCTGAATGGCCCACTCCGTGTCTTTGCTGAGGGATCCACAGACCATCCGCCGACGCTGCCAGCGACTGCTGTCACGCGCCGCTGAGCGGACGCTCGAGCACGTCGCCTATCATCCGGATGCGCGGCGTGTTCTCGTCGCGGATCTGATCGCCCAGCGCCCGATGCCGGGCGCGCGCGGCGCGGCGTCCAGCGACCGCGCGTCGGCCCCATCCTCCTTCGCCGCGGCGCTCGCTCGCGGCCTGGCCACGGCCCATCCGGCGCGCGCCGCGCAGGCCCCGTCCGCGCCGCTGCTGCGGCGCCTGCAGACCGCGCGACCGGAAGTGTTCGGCAGCCCGGATCGAACGCGCAACGCGTCGACCGACGACGACGCGCCGCCGCGCTTGGACGGCCTCGTCGATCATCTGACCGATCGCGCGCGCGACGGCGCGCTCCCGGCCAGCGCGCTGCTGGGCGAGCTGCTGACGATCTTCGGCCCGGTGTGGTCGTGCGGCGGCATCCATCTGCACGGCCTCGATCTCGGCGACGTCTGGCGCCATCACCAGGCCGGCGGCAGCGACGATCACGCCGGCCTGCTGCCGCTGCACGGGCCGGCGCAGCAGCTGACGCGCGCGCTCGCGCCGCATCTGCCGTTCGCCGTCACCGGGCTCGATCAGCTGTGCGGCCCGGTCGATCTGCGCGTCGGTCGGGTGCTGCTGGCCTACGGCGTGCTGCAGCTGCGCGACGACGCGCTGTGCGGTGCGGCGCTGCCGCTCGCCACCCCGGCCGCCGTCGAATGGCGC
>JBCCOR010000123.1:0-10130 GCA_039025295.1 Acidobacteriota bacterium | reverse complement strand
GTTGCCGAAATCAATGATGACGACGTCGTAGCGAAAGTGGGCGAGGTCGAAACCAAACAGGATCCCGACGCCGTTTCGAAAGATTTACGCCCAACAAAATCGACCAGTGATTTGGTGACGATGGAAGGCCGGTTTCATAGTCAATCCGTTGTTGCATCGGCTGCAATTCACGCCTGGATGAACCGGAAATTGGGCGGATCATTTCGCACGCAAGCCAAGTTGTTTACCAACCCAAGTGAAAAGGACTTGGCCTATTCAGTGCGGGCGGCGCGCGAGTATTTGCAACCGCGATTTGTGAAACTGACCGGCGTTACGGGCAAGGTGCTGGTTCAGTTGTCCATCGGCGTGATGATCATGGTGATCTCGATCTATTTCTTTTTCGTCGACGGACCGGGAATGATTCGCACGTTGATGCGTTTGAGCCCACTGGATGATGCGTATGAATTGCGGCTGTTGGGCGAATTCGAAAAAACCAGTCGCGCCGTGGTCTTGGCCAGCGTCTTGAGTGCGTTGGCGCAAGGTTTCTTGGCGGCGGTGGCATTTTATTTCTGCGGGCTCCAGTCAGTGATCCTGCTGTTCATGGTCACAACGGTGATGTCACTGATTCCGTTCTTGGGCGCCGCCTCCGTTTGGGTTCCGTGCGCGATTTACATCGGCGCCGTGGAACAACGTTACGGCGCCGCGATCTTTTTGGCGATCTACGGTGCCGCTGTCGTTTCGTCGATTGATAATGTGATCAAGGCCTACGTCTTGCACGGCCACAGCGAATTGCATCCATTGATCGCGTTGCTGAGCGTGCTGGGTGGCGTGCCGGTTTTTGGCCCCATTGGGATTTTGATCGGTCCGATGGTGGTGGTGTTTTTGCAGACGTTGCTGGAAATTTTGAATCAAGAATTGGTATCGCCAGAATCAAGCGATGCCATCTCGACCGCCAGCGAGCCGTCTGTCACGTTACCTGCAACGGACACCAACGAAGTTCAACTTGAACACACCTGATATGAATTCTGCATCTGATTTCGCGACGCATCCTTCATTTGAATCCGTCTGCGAGACGGCTCGCCAAGCCATGCTGTTTCATTCGGCGGCCGATGCGCTGGAATGGGATGAACGAACGGGGATGCCCACCGCTGGCGGTGCCTATCGCGCCAAGCAAGTCAGTTTGTTGCGATCGTCAGCCCACCGCTTGCGCACGGGTGCTGACTATGGAGATTCGCTGAACGAATTGGCTGGCAAAATAGCCGATGTAGACATCGACCCGCACGATGATGTTGCTGCCACCGTTCGTGAATTGCATCGCGATTTTCAACGCGACCGCAAGCTGCCGTTGGAACTTGTTTCGCGAGTGAGTCTGGCGACCGTTCGCGGTCAACAGCAATGGGATTCGGCGCGAAAGAATGATTCGTTTGCAGAGTTCCGTGATGCGTTGTCCGAAATCGTTTCTTTGAAACAGGAAACCGGATCCCGGATGGCCGAAGACAGCGAAAAGAGCAGCTACGAAGCCCTGGTCGACGAATACGAACCCGATGCGAGCGTTAAACACCTGAATGGAGTGTTTGGTGATCTAAAAATTCGTTTGACTAACTTGATTGGACGCATTGGCAACGCATCGCGCAAGCCTAATGTCGAACTGCTGCGACAAACGTTTGACCTCGACAAACAAAGATCGTTCAGTCGCCAGGTGGCACAGGCGGTTGGGTTCGATTTTTCGAGAGGTCGATTGGATGAGACAAGCCACCCGTTTTGCACAACGCTTGGTCCCAACGATTGTCGGATTCTCAGTCGCTATGAATCAAATTGGTTTCCGAGTGGTTTGTACGGAACGTTGCATGAGGCGGGCCATGGGATGTACGAACAAGGCATGCGCCGCGAGTGGTTTGGGTTGCCGCCAGGCAGCTACGTTTCCCTGGGGATGCACGAATCACAATCACGGCTTTGGGAAAATCAGGTTGGCCGATCAAGGTCATTTTGGAAATGGTTGCAGCCGCACGCCGAGGCCGCTTTTCCAGACCAATTCGCCGGTCGCTCACTTGATGAGATTTACTTTGCGATCAATCAAGTTTCGCCCAGTTTGATTCGTGTCGAAGCTGACGAGGCGACGTACAACCTGCACATTTTGATTCGATTTGAATTGGAACAGGCGTTGATCGATGGCAGGCTATCGGTCGATGATTTGCCTGACGCATGGAACCACGAATACGAGACTTGTTTGGGGATCAAGCCACCCTCGGATGCCGATGGGGTTTTGCAAGATGTTCACTGGAGCGCCGGATTGTTCGGCTATTTCCCGACCTACACGCTCGGCACGATGGCGGCGGCGCAGCTCTTCGCATCGGCGGTCGAGGCGATGGGCGGCGCTGAGGCGGCCGAGGCGCAGTTCGCGCAGGGCGAGTTTCTCGAACTGCGCCGCTGGCTGCGCGAGCGCGTCCACAAGATGGGCAGCCTGCTCACGCCGGGCGACCTGATCGCACAGGCGACCGGCCGCCCGCTCGCGGCCGACGACTTGATGGCGCACATCGCCGACACGATCGCCGCGGTCTACGGCGACGACCTGGCGTAGACCGCGCCGCTGCAGCTGCCACTACAGATCCATGCCGCGCGGCCGCAGCTGCGCGGCGACGTCGCCGAGGGCGGCTTCGCCGGCGGAGAGCTGGTCGCGCATGCGGTCGCGGTCGCCGCTGCCGCAGGCGTCGCCGGCGCGGCGGAAGGCGTCCAGGGCGCGGCGCAGGCCGTCGTTGATCTGCTCGTCGGGTGACGACAGCAGCGGATGGTCGTCGACGTCGAGCACGATCGCCGTGTTGCGCGCCAGCATCGCGCACGCCGCCGGATCGACGATGTCTGCCGGCACCGTCATCACCCGCGCCAAGGCGCGCTTCACCGGCAGGATGCGCGGCTTGTAGACGTCGGCGTGCCAGCGCTTGAGCGGATCCGCCCACACGATGCGCGCCTGACGCTTCACCGGCGCCATCTCTTCCTCGGCTTCTGCGCCCGCCTCGTCGGCCGTCGCCGGATCATCCGCCGCCGCGCTGGCCACCACCGCGTCGACGTCGACGCCCGGCAGCTGGCCGATCGCGGCCGGATCGCGGCCGCCGTCGGCGTCGCGCGCGCTTTCCGCGCCCGCCTCGCCGGCCTGGAGCCGCTGCAGATCGCGCATCACCGTCGCCACCGACGGCGGCTCGGGCGCGTGCGCGCCGTCGGCGCCGAGGATGCGGCCGGCGCGCAGCTGCGGCGCGAAGCGCACGCGCAGCGCGCGGATCTCGGGCGGTGGCAGATCGATCGCGTCGAGCACGCGGCGCTCGGCGCGGCCGCGCGCGAGCGCGCCCTCGGCCCGCGCCTCGGGCTCGAGCGCCATCTGCGCCGCGCGCGCCGCGCGGTCGCCGCAGAGCTTGGTCTCGAGCCGCCAGAGATCGGCGAGCGCGCTGCGGACGTCGTCGTCCTTGTACTGCCGGGTGGGCGCGAGCCGTTCGAGTGACGCGGCCGCCTCGGCGGCGCGCACCGGTGCGTTCTCCGCGCGCAGCCGCTCGGCCGCCAGCCGCAGGGCGGTTTCGGTCGCCATTTCCTCGCTGCGCTGGGCGGCGTCGCCCACCGGCCCGCGCACGCGGCCGTCGTGCATCAGGTCGAGGCAGCGGCCGACGTTGTCGAGCAGCAGCACCGTCGCCTCGCGCAGCGCCATCGGCGGCGGCGGACCGAGCGCGTCGTCGCCGCCGACGAGGGGCGGCGTCACGCCGTCCATGTCGGTGCCCCCGCCGCCGCAGCCGAGCAGCAGCAGCGCGAGCAGCGCCGCCAGCAGACGCAGCCGCGCGTGCGCGCGCGTCGACTCACGAGAAACGCCCGTCCAGCGCGCGCGCGGCGCGGTCGGACGGGCGGAACGAAGCGGCGAAGACGTTACGGCGCGGCGCATGCGCTCGATTCTACTGCGCCCGACGCCGTCGATCGCTGCGTGACGGGCCTCAGCCGCCGGACGGCGGCGGCACGAAGCGCTGGAAGACGAACGCCACCGCCAGCACCTCGTCGGGCGTCAAGGGCAGATCGTGCAGGTCGTTGACCAGCCACAGCCGCAGCTGATCGGCCTGGAAGCGCGAGCCGAGCGCCTCGCTGGTGCCGCCCGGGATGACCTCGCGCAGATCGCGTCCGTCGATCTGCTGCACGCCGACGAAGCGCCGCGCCGGCCCCGCGCCGAATTGGAACGACTGCGCGTCTTCGGCGCGCGGATCGTGGCTGCTCGCATCGAGGGTCTGGAAACCGCCCGAGCGCGCCAGGCCGGGCAGATTCGGGCCGACGTCGGCCAGCCCGCCGGCCGGCGGCAGGTTGAACGGCCCGCCGAGCGGATGGTCGAAGGTGATGCGGTGCAGGAGGCCCCAGGCGTAGTCGTTCTGGTCGGTCGAACCGCCGAACGCGTCGGCGAAGTCGGGACCGGCCAGGCGATCGAGCGCGGCGCGCAGGGCGCTGAGCAGCGCCTCGTCGCGCGCCTCGGCCGCGGTGGCGACCGGACCGCCGCCCGATGCCGGCACGTCGCGACCGGGCACGACGATGAACGGCACGCCCGATGCGCCCAGGCCCTCCTGGGCGTCGAAGCGGTCGAGCACGTTGCGCAGTGCGACCAGCGCCAGATCGCCGGCGGGTGTGAAGCCCGCGAGGCCGAAGAGGCCACCCGAGGCGTCGTCGAGGCGCTCGAGCGCGCCGTCGACGACGCCGCGCAGGATCTGTCCGCGCCACACGGCGTAGAGCGTCGCGGCCACGCTGTCGTTCATCTCGGCGATCGTCGGCTCGGGGCCGATGCCATCGTCGTCCCATTCGGTGATGTCGTCGCCCGGGTCGTAGCCGACGGCGATGCCGGTCGGGGTGCCGAAATCCCAGATGCGCAAGCGGGTGATCGCCTCGGCGATCTCACCGTCGCTGGCGAATGCCATCAGCGACGGCAGCGCCGATTCCTGGGCGTTGTCGAAGGCCGCGATCAGGTAGGGAACGAGCGCCTGGGCGTCGCGCAGCACGCTGTCGCCCTGGAGTTCGGCGAAGATGTCGGCGCTCAGCGGCCCCGCGTCGCGCAGGTCGTCGATCGCCGCTTCGAGGCGGCCCAGGCGGTAGCCAGGACTGTAGTCGGTACCGAGGTAGTAGAGGCCGCCGCCGGGGCGCAGCTGGTTGAAGGGATCGTTGTCGTTGTTGACGCCGATCGGGTCGTTGTTGGCGTTGAGCAGCACGCCGCTCTCGGGATTGACCCGCTGCGGCATCTCGGCGAACGGCAGCACGGCGTAGGGCAGCGCTTGGGCGGGATCCGCGGGCGCGCCGTCGAGTGCCAGCCACTCGTGGCGCAGCGCGCCGGTGCCGTCGCGGATGAAGGTCGGCGGCATGCCGCCGTCGGCGGTCATCAGCGTCTGCAGATCCTCGCGCAGCGGCAGCTCGCCGCTGGTGAACCAGCCGATGTTGCCGAAGATGTCGATCACGCCCCAGTTCTGCGAGCCGAAGTCGAGGAAGGCGAGGCCGTCGAGGAAGGCGTCGAAGCTGCGGGCGCGCGCCCAGCGCACCAGCGCCGCGACGTCCTGGGTCGGTCCCCATCCGGCGTATTGCACGCTCAGGCCGGTGACGCTGGTCGGATCGCTGGCGTCGATCTGGACGATCGGACCGTTGTTGCGACGCGGCACGATGAGCACGACGCCGCCGGCTTCGGCCGGCACCGGCACGGTGACGAGATCGTCGAGCGTGCCATTGCCGGGCTGATTGGCGCGGTAGACCTGCAGCAGCGGCAGGATCGGCTCGAGCTCGCCGCGGAAGCGCGTATGGGTCGGTGCGCCGGTGGTCGGGTCGATCACCAGCTCTTCGAGATAAACGTCGGTGACGTCCATGCGGTGGGTGGTCGAGCCCCAGCAGAGCCACGGGTTGCAGCCCTGGATGATGCCGGGCGTGCCGGGGAAGCTCACGCCGAGGACGTTCATCGCCTCGCGCTCCGGCGTGGTCGGCACGCGCATGTGGGCCTCGTAGAAGGTCGCGGGCGCGTCGAGGCCGAGATGTGGATCGTTGGCCAGGATTGCGGCGCCCTCGACGGTCGCCTCGGGTCCGGCGATCCACCAATTCGAGCCGCGGTCACGGCCGGCGAGCTGCAGCAGCGACGCGGTGGCGGGCGCCGCCTCGAGCTGTTCGCGCCAGCCGCGCACGAGCCGCTGGGCGTTCGCGCCGGCGAGATAGGCCGGCAGCGGCGAGGCGTTGCCGGCGCGCACGACCGACGCGTCGAGCGACGGCACCGGCAGCGCGGGCGCGCCGTCGGGATCGGTGACGGCCGGATCGAAGGGCGCGACGCGGTAGAGATCCTCGACGAAGAGGGCGCGGCCGTCGAAACCGAGCGCGGCGCCGGCCGCCTCGAAGGTCAGGAGCGCTTCCGTGCGGGTGATGTCCTCGGCGCCGAATGAGAGTGAGAAGGCGATGCCCTTGCTGATCACCAGCGAATCGATCGCCGTCCAGGGCTCGACCGCACTCAGCTCGAGCGCGGCGTACTCGGCCGGCAGCGGACGGCCGGCGGCGATGTAGGCGTTGACGCCGGCGACGTAGGGCTCGAGCCAGCGCTGTGCCTCCGAATCGATCGCCAGCAGCGACGCCTCGGCGGCGCGGCGCAGGCCGAAGGTGCGGAATTGAACGTCCTGCTCGATCACGGCGTTGCCGAGCAGCTCGGCGAGCGTGCCGCTGAAGGTGCGGCGCAGGACGTCCATCTGGAAGAGACGGTCCTCGGCGTGCACCCAGCCCAGCATGAAGAGCGCGTCGGCGTCGTTGAGGGCGAAGATGTGGGGCGTGCCGAAGCCGTCGCGGCGCACGCGCGCGGGCTGCTCGAGCCCGTCGACGGTCTGCTCGGGCAGCCGGAAGCCGCCGCGCGGCACCGGCCCGTCGGATGCGGGCAGGAATTCATAGGACGCCGTCGACGCGGTCGACAGCGGCGTCGCGGCGGCGGCCCAGGCCGCGGGGCCGTCGAGGGCGGTCGAGGGCATCGTCGACGACGGACCGTCGGCGTGGATTGGGATGGCGATGGCGAACGCGGCGCTGAGCGCGGCGACGCCGAGAATGCGGGCGGCGGCGCGCAGCCGCGCGCGCACACCAAACGGGTGGACAGCTGGGGGGGCGGTCATGGCCTGTCTCCTCATGCGTGCAGGGAAGAACGAAAAACGATGGGCAATGTCACCGTACCATTCTTCGTCGCGACGCGGGCCAGGCACGGTCGTCCTGGTCGCACGTTGGACGCGGTCGTTCTGGACGATGCCGTGGTGCAGCATCCGCGGTACGATGCCGGCATGAAGGTCATCGAGCATCTCGAGCGCGCCGATCGTCCGCCGATCAGCTTCGAAATCATCCCGCCCCTGCGCGGCGGCAACGTGTCGAGCCTGATGCAGCTCATCGACGAGCTGGTCAAGCACAAGCCGCCGTTCATCGACATCACGTCGCATCCCGCTGAGGTCATCTACGAGGAGACCGCGAGCGGTTTCCAGCGCAAGATCAAGCGCAAGCGTCCGGGCACGCTCGGCGTGTGTGCGCTGGTGCAGAACAAATACGACATCGACGCCGTGCCGCACGTTCTGTGCACGGGCTTCACCAAGCAGGAGACCGAGGACTTCCTGATCGAGCTGCACTATCTCGGCATCGACAACCTGCTCGCGCTGCGCGGCGACCAGGGGGCGTTCAAGAAGCCCACGACCGAGGGCCGCAAGGCCAACCGGCACGCGGTCGATCTGATCGAGCAGCTGGCGGCGATGAACCGCGGCGAATACCTCGAGGATCTGCTCGACGCCCATCCGACCAAGTTCTGTATCGGCACCTCGGCCTATCCCGAGAAGCACTTCGAAGCGCCCAACCTGATCACCGACATCCGCCACACCAAGAAGAAGGTCGACGCCGGCGCGGAGTACCTGGTGACGCAGATGTTCTTCAACAACCAGCATTACCACGACTTCGTCGCCCAGTGCCGCGCCGAGGGCATCGAGGTGCCGATCATCCCCGGCCTCAAGATCCTCTCGCTCAAGCGCCATCTGCGATCGATCCCGGGCACTTTCCACTGCGAGATCCCGTCGGCGCTGTCGGAGGAGATCGAGGCTGCCAAGCCCGAGCACGTGCTCGACATCGGCGTCGAGTGGGCGGTGAAGCAGGCCGAGGACCTGCTCAACCGCGGCGTGCCGTCGGTGCATTTCTACGTCATGCAGTCGAGCAAGGCGGTCAGCCGGGTGCTGGCCAAGCTCGACGTATGAGGGCGCCCCGTCGATCGATGCGCCTTGCGTTCCTGCTGGCGCTCACGCTCGTTGTTGCCGCCGTCGGTTCGGCGTCGGCCGACGACGACCGCGTTGCGTGGTCGTGGCTGGCGGTGCGCGCCGCGGACGGCGCGGTGATCGACGCGCACGATCCCGACCGGCGGATGCTGCCGGCGTCGGTGCACAAGTTGGCGGTGGCGATCGCGTCGCTGGTCGATCTCGGGCCCGATCATCGGGCGGTGACGACGATCGAGGCGGGCGGTCCGCTCGAGGGCGGCGTCGTGCGCGGCGATCTGATCGTGCGCGGCGCGATCGATCCGAGCTGGTGCGTCGACTGCGGCGCATCGCGTCCGCCCCGCGGATCCGCCGACGCGCCGACGCGCGCCTTCGATCCGCTCGCGCAGCTGGCGGCGCAGCTGCGCGCGGCCGGCGTTGCGCGCGTGACGGGCAATCTGGTGATCGACCGCGGTGCGCTGGCCGGTCCGGCGTGGCCGCCGAGTCGCGCGCACGCGTCGATCGGCCTGTCGTTTGCCGCGCCGGTGTCGGCCCTGGCGATCGACGACAGCGTCGTGCCGGTGCGGATCGCGCCGGGCGTGCGGCTCGGCGGGCCGATCGCGGCCGCGTTCGAGGGCGGCTCCGCCGCGGCGGGTGGTATCGAGCTCGACGTGACGGCGACGACGGTCGACGCCGCGCGCGACGGCGACGGCACGGTGATCTTCGCGCCGCGCCCCGAGCGTCAGACGATCCGCGTCACGGGCGCCTATCCGATCAGCGAGTCGCCGTACCGCATGCGCGTCTCGGTGCCCGACGCCGATCTGTACGCCGGCACGCGCCTGCGCGCCGCGCTGATCGCGGCCGGCGTCGCGATCGACGGCGCGGTGCGCACGGTCGGCGGTGAGGGCGTCGACGCGCGTCCGTCGCCCGCGCGCGGGGCAGACGCCGTCACGCTCGCGCGCCTCGAGGGCGCGCCGGTGGTCGCCTGGGTGACGCGGGTCCTGCGCGACAGCCACAACTGGACGGCGGAGATGCTGCTGCGTCATCTGGCGTGGTCGACGCAGGGCGCGGGTCGCCTCGATCTCGGCCGCGCGCGCCTGCGCGCGATCTACGAAGAGGCGGGTGTCGCGCCGGACACGGTGGTGATCGACGACGGCTCCGGCGCGTCACGCCGCAATCTGCTGACGCCGCGCGCGGTGGTTGCGCTGGTGCGCCACGGCCTGGCGGAGCCGACGCGCGCGGCGGCGCTGCGTCAGACGCTGGCCGCGCCGGATCGGGGCACGCTGGCCAGCTGGCCGGCGCTGCCGGCCGACCTGGTTGCGAAGACCGGCACGCTCGACGACGGCGTGACGCTGGCGGGGATCGTCGAGGGCGCGGACGGTCCGGTCGTGTTCGCGATCTTCGCCAACAACGCGGACGCCGACGCGCGTCCGGCGCTGCGGCAGGCGATCGCGCGCCGGGTGAAGGGGTGGGCGCGCGCAGCGCATTGACGGGATTTCCACTGCATGGGACGCTCGTGAGCACGTGCGGAGGTTTCGTGGCCTTCGTTTCCTGGGGCTGAAGCCCCAGGCTACGGTCTTCGACGCTACGCGTCTCGACAGACCGCCTCACGGCGGCCCAACCCCACCCCTCACCGGAACCGCCTTCGCTTGCCTTGCGCACGGTCGCAGGTGGGTTTCTTGCTCCGGTTGGCGGATGGATTGCTGGGCTGACGGAGGTTCGTCGGATTTTCTTCGGCGCCCTGCGTCACAAAATCGACCACGCTGCGTGTACGTACTGCAGCAACCCGAAATGTCTTCGGGTCGACTGCTTGTACGGAGCATCGCTTGAGCCGACCCAGCGATTCCGACCCGCGGCCCGACGCCGCCCACCAGCCCCACGACGCCTTCTTCAAAGCCCTCTTCCGCGTCTTCATTGCCG
>JBCCOR010000122.1:0-10131 GCA_039025295.1 Acidobacteriota bacterium | reverse complement strand
TCCCACGGGTCGGCGAGCTGCAGCGTCTGCAGGACGCCGGCCGGCGCGGCGACGAGATCGCCTTCGACGGGCAGCTCGGTCGCTGACGCGCCCGCGGCGACGACGTGCGTGCCGGCGTTGGCGCCGCCCGCGACGGCGATCGTCGCGCCTGGATGCTGGCCGGCGAAGATGCCGCGCGGTAGACCGTCGTCGTCGAAGGCGTGGTCGACGAAGCGTGCGGGCAGCTGCGCGAGGCGCACGTTCGACGACGCGTGCTCGACGGTGATGCGCACGTCCCTGCGCCCGGCGTCGATCGTCGGCCAGGGCTGCGCCGGCTCGATGGTGACGCCGGTCGCGGCGCTGGCGACGACGGTGTAGGTGCCGTCGCCGTAGTTGTGACCGTCGATCGTGATCCGTGCGCCAGCAAGCACGCCGGCGAAGCCATAGGCGAGCGGCGCGTTGGTGACGAGGCGGACCTGTGACGTGCTGCCGTCGTCGCTTCCCAGGCACGCGACCTTGACCGGTGGCGTCGTGACGTCGCGGATGATGACCTCACGCCCGGGCGGCTCGTCGATGACGTCGCGGTCGAGGACGAGGGTTGTCGCATCGATGCAGCGCCGCGGTGTGTACGCGCCGTCGGCATTGGCGGTGCCTTCGAGGACGATCTGATCGGCCGCACACAGCCGCCCCGCATCGATCAGCCCGTCGAGGATCAGGCGCGCCTCGCGCGGATGGGCGCTGACCTGGTCGGTCCGCACCGTCGCACCGACGGTGGAGATTCGCACCGCGTCACCGACCGCCGCCGCGAGCGGCTCGGCGAGCTGAATCGTGCGCGCCGTGCTGTCGCGCGCCACGGTCCAGCGGCCTTCATTCGGGCCGCCGTCGATGCGGATGTCGGCGGACGCGAACAGCCCAGCGCTGCATCCTTCGACCACGGTCAAGGTGCGCCCCTCGGCGTCGACGGTCAGCGGGCGTTCCCGCCACTGCATGCGCAGCACCTGACCGCCCGCGTCGACGACGACGCCCTGCAGCGGCGCGCGCTCGCCGTTGCCGCCGTGTACCTGATGAATGCGCTGACCCGCGTCGACCGTGACCAGACCGCAGCGCGGCGAAGGGCTATACGGGCCGTCGTCGCCGTAGCCGAGCCAACCAAGCGCGGTCGGCCACGGAGCGGACTGCAGTTCAGGGCCGCCGGTGAGGGACGACGACCATTCGGCGTCGCCGTGGATCTGTCCTTGTAGTGCACCGCGGCGCGCATAGGCGACGTCACCGAACGAATCGTCGAAGGCGATGGCGGCCTCGGGCTCGGTGACCTCGTCGTCGCGCAGGCGCCGATGCATCTGCGTGCGGTAGACGGACGCATCGCGCGTCACGGTCGCCTCGGCGGCCCAGATGCGGAGTGAACAGACGTCGGCGCGCGCGTAGTACGCCGACTGTGGTCCGTGACGCCCGACGACGACCGGGTCGGTCGACGCGCGCGGCAGCTCGAACGCGCCGAGGTCGGCATCGTCGACGCGGTCGCCGTCGACCCACAGTTCGGCGCGCACGGCGTCGGGAGCGCGGGCGTCGTACACGCCGCGCAGACGATGAATGCGTCCGCGCTCGAGCACGGGTCCGGTCAGCGTACGCGAGGCCGACGCGCCGTTGAGTCGCCAGCGCACGCCGCCGCTTGGGTGGAGATAGAGGCCCCACGCGCCGTCGTCGAGGCAGCGCCCGGCGCAGACCAGCACCTCGACGCCGCCGCCACTTCCGCGCGGCCGCACCGCAACGTCGACGTCGAGCACGTCGCGAATGCCGAGCTGTCCGTCGTGCTCGATGACGACGTAGTCGTCGACGCCGTCGAGTCGCAGTGCAGGCCCGAGTCCCCAGTACCGTTCGTGCGCCGGACGCAGCGGCCGATCGGCGATGCTCGCCGCGACCGACCGCACCTCGACGGCGAGCTGTCGTCCCTCGGCGATCGGCCGGACGGCGCCGCCCGTCCACGCGAGGACGGCTGTTGCCTCATCGACGCGGCCGCCATCGACGCGCAGGACGTCGAGCGGCTCATCAGCGATCGTGCCGCCGTCGATGAGCCACGCGTCGAGCCGGCGGTCGGCGTTGGCGAGGACGATTTGACCGGGCTCAGTAGTCGACCGGCCCATGAGCGCGGCGCGCGAGCCGGCGACACGCTGCCAGCGGGCCGCGACGGCCGGCGGTAGCAGTCGCGGGCGCAAAATTTTTTGCGGTGGGTCGTCGTCCGCGGCGGTGATGTGCGTTGTAGTTGAGAACCAGTGTGTTTCGACGGCGCCGTCAGGTCCGCGGCGTTGGAGACGAAGAAGGTATGTCATTAAGCGATCAACCCTTTTCTGATTGTCCTGAGAAGCAGCTTGTTTTAGACTGTTCTAACATCGACAAATCTATTCCGCGTGCAGGGCGTGCATGCGACTGTGGCCGACCTGCTGAGGATAGGTATTCACATGCCGGAGGGTTTCTTGTGGACAAGGTGTTTATTCCTTTCATGATCGGCAGCATCTCGCTAGTTGCGTACATCAGCTTGCGCAACTTCTACCATGCGAAAGCAATCCGTTCACTTTCCGACTACCTGCGAAAAGAAAAGTGTGACTATTACTGGGACAGCGCAGCAATACAGCTTTCCTGTTTCATGCGCCGCTATGACCTCAGCAATTATGCTCTGCTTGCCGCAATCGTCTCTGTTGTTTGCTATGGAAGCATGGTGGCATTGTTTGCTATTTGCGAGAAAATGCAAGCACTTGACCCTGCCAGCTGGGAAACTGCATCAAAGCCTTTGCTCACTTGCCAAGGAATTTTGATGTTGATCGGCGGAGCTTGCGCCGGAATAGCAACGCTCATTTCTCTTTATGAAGCTTACATGGCAAGAACTTCGCTTTATACTGCGGCCGCCTCATCAGCGAGTTATCATGCCGTCAAGGGGCGACTGGATGTTCGTAGCGAAGTACAACAAATCGCACAGATCGCTAAGCGATACGTCCGACGTGACATCTATACGCGAATTCAAGATTCCTTGAATCACCTAGGGGAAACCAATCCGCGCGAACCTGATTCGAGCGGTAGTTCCTCCATCAGCGACCACCCCGAGTAAGTTGGGTGTCCTGGCGACGCAGGATGTCGACGAGCTCGCGCAGGGCCGTCGTGCTGTCGCGCATCGCACGGACCTCGTCAGCGCGATCGGCAAGGCCGACGGTCGGCGACGGCGTCGGCGCGGGACGGGCAGGCACCTGGACGACCACCACGCGATCCGACGCGACGGCCGACGTCGGCAGCGGACCGGACGGCCGCGGCAGTGCCTGCAGGGCCGACGCGATCGACGGTGGTAGCCCGACCGGATTGGGCACGGGTGCCGATGCGATGGTCGGCCCGATCGGCGCCGACGGGCTACTTCCGTAAGGCGACGGGAAGAGCGCGCCGTAGACGTCGACAGCGTTGATGTTGCCCGCCTGCTGCTGCATCAATGCGATCTGTTGGCGCAACAGGTCGTTGCCGATTTCGACCGCGGACACGACCGGATCGCCGCCATCGAGAACGCCAGGCACCTGCTGCAGCGCGGCGCGGATCTGCCCGTCGATCGCGAGATAGGCACCCGAGGACGTATCGAACTGACCGGCAGCCGCATCGCGCAGCTGCCGGGCGAGTTGCACCATGCCGGCGATCGCGCCCGGGTCGGTGCGCGCCGCGGCCGCGGCGTCGACGAAGCGCGCGCGCAGATCGGCAAGCGCAGGACCCGCGCCGCGCCTCGGATCGTCGAGGACGAGTTCGTCGAGCAGCTGTCGGGCTGGCTGGGCCGCCTGTCGGCGGATGGCTGCCGCCTGCTGCATGAGCGACTGCGTGAGGCGCGGCAGTTCGTCGATGAGGCCCTGCGCGATGGCGCGTTCGCGGAGGTCGTCGAACCGATCCTGCAGTTCGTCGAGCTGCCGGCTGAACGGATCCGTCAGCGTAGCCAGCTGGCCATCCCGATAGAAAGCGTTGAGATCGTCGCGCAGGGTGTCGAGTGCTTCGGTGAGATCGCGCAGCGGACGATCGGCGACGGCTTGGGCAACCGCCTGGACGCCGTCGCCCGCGTCGGCCGCGGCTTGTTCGGCGGCGTCGAGCGCGGCGAGGACGTCTTCGTAGGTCGTCGCCTCGATGCCGAGCGCGGCGGCGCGCTCCGCCATGAGCTGGAAGACGCCGGCCGCCTCGAACGCTGCGGCTTGCGTGCGGATCATCGCAAACTGCAACGCGCGCTGGGCGGCCGCGACGCCGGGCAGCTCCTGCCCGTATTCGCCGATCGCGCGCTGGACCTCGCCGAGGAAGTCGAGGCCGGCGCCGTAGCGACGTGCATCGCCTGCCGCGGCGAGATCCTGCAGGCGCGACGCAAGGGCGTCCGATGCGTCGCCGACGCCGTCGTAGGCCGCGCGCAACGCGTCTTCGAGCTGCTGCATCTCCTCATCGATCGACGCGAGCGGCGTTGCGGTGTCGCGCGCGCTGGCGACAAAGTCCGCGAGGCGCGCATCGGCTTCGGTCTGTCGATCGCCCAGCACGGACGCAATCGCATCGCCGATCGACGGCAGCGACTCGGCGGCCGCCGCCAAGGCATCGGCGACGCCCGGCGGCATGTCGACGGCGGCGAGGCCGGCGAGCATGTCTTGCAGCGCGCGCAGTCCGTCGAGATCGCCCGCATCGCGCAGCTGGTCGATTTCGTCGCGCAGGCGGTTACCGCTTTCGATGCTGAACGCAGTGTCGAGATCGTCCTTGATCGGCCTGAATACGGCTTCGATCGTCTCGCCGGTCTGCGCAGCGATCTCCGCCGCGTACGCATAGAGCGCATCGAACTGGCCTGCGTACTGCTCGCGCAGCCTCCTCAGATCGGTTTCGACGCCGATCTCGCCGTCGGCCTGGCGGATCTCGCGCGCGTCGTCGGCGAGGGCACGCACGCCGAGCTGCAGTTCGCGCAGGCGATGCACTGACGCTTCGGGTACCTGCAGGCGCGCGGCTTCGGCGTAAGTCTCGTGGATGCGCGTGATTTCCTCGCGTGCCTGGCGCAGCGCGTCGCGATCGCCCTCGAACGCGCGGCGCGTGGCTTCGATCTCGCGCGCAAGTCGTTCCCGCGCGCTGTCGTCGGCGTCGCGGCGCGCGGCGCGCGGCGCGGAGATGCGGGGCGTGCTGCGCTGGACGGGCACGGTGATGTCGCCCGCCTGCAGCGCCGCGACGGTGTCGCGGGCGCGCGTCATCAGTGCATCGCTGACGAGTGCGAGTCCGCCGGTTGCGGCCGTTGCTTTGTCGACCTGCTCGACCAGCAAAGCCAATTGCAAAATGAACATGTCGGTTTGGACGCGCTGTAGCTCGGCCGCGCCGAATTGCGCGCCGTGCACTACGCGGAGCATCGACACGAGCTGTTCGGTGAGGTTCGCGCCCTCCATGCGCATGGCGTCGTGCACGCGCGAGAGATCGAGGGCGTCGGGCATCTGTTCGCGCACGGCGAGCAATGCTTCTTCTTCTTTGATGAGATCGCGTAGGCGACGTGCGTCGTCGGTTGCGGTCGCGCCGACCGCGCCGAGGGCACCGCCGAGGGTCTCGACGTCGTCGACGGCGCGCCGGCCGGCGCTGCCCACGTCGGCCACGACGTCGCGCAGCGCGGCGACGTCGTCGACGGTCGCGACCGCCTGCACGCCCGCATCGCGCAGCGCCGCAATCTCCGCCTGTACCGCTTCGAGGCGACGCGCGCGGGTTGCGGCGAGGTCGTCGAGTCCGCTGTTGTAGGCGCGGACCTGCTCGGTGAGTGCGGTCAACGCGCGGATGTTGGAGCGCACGCCGAGCGCGCCTTCGATTTGCGCCTGCAGCTGCTCGCGCTGCGCGGAGATCTCGGTGTGCGTCAGCGTAAGCGCGTCAGCACGCACCAGGCCGAGCGCCTCGACGGCCTGCAGCGTTTGGCGCTCGGCGCCGATGATCGCGTCCATCGCCGCGGCGACCTCGAGACCGGCCCGGCCCGCGGCCGTCATACGCTGCTGCGCTGTGTCGAGCGCCTTCGCCAGGTCGAGGGCGGCGCGCAGGGAATCGACGTCGCCGACGTCGGCGCTCTTGAGCGCCGCGGCAACATTGGGCCCGACGCCCGTCATGTCGCCGCGGCGCAGCGCCTCGACGGCCGCAAACTGGAGCGCTTCCTCCAGCGATTCGAAGGACGCCAAGAACGTGGCGGTCCCGTGTTCGCGCACGCGGACGCGCCAGTACTCGCGGTCGCGCCGCGCCTGGATTTCCATCTCCGGAATCGCCGCGCTGACCGTGCCGCCGATCGAGGTCACCAGGCCGAGGACAGCTTGTTCGAACGCATCACCCGCATCGTCGAGTGCGGCGCTGCCGTCGATGCTGAGTCGGTCGACGTCGCCGCCGGCGCGGAGCTTGGGGCCGTCGCGGCGTCGCGCGTTGTTGCGCGCGATGAGCTGTTGCGTCGCGAAGAGCACGCCGGCCGTCGCGGCCAGTCCCGTCGCGAAGGTGCTCAGACCGGCAAAGGTGCTGCCGCCTGTGACGGCGGAGCCGCTGAAGAACATCGACCCTTCGAACGCGCGGCCGAGCAGACCGGAAATGCCCTGCCATGCGCGGGTCAGCAAACCCAGCTGCCCCGCAGCGCCACCCGCGCCGCCCGCAGCGCCGCCCGCGCCCGTCACCTGCACGGTGAACTGCTGCCGCACCCACGCGCGTAAGAACTCATCGAGGGCGCCAAAGAGGGAAGATCGCAAGCGGTCGATCATCGCGCCGAGGACATCGCCGCCACCGTTGGCCGCTTCGCGCAGCGCGGCACTGAGCGCGTCGCCGAACGAGTCGGCGACCGCGGCGTTGCGCGCCTCCATCCACGCGTAGTCGTCGCTGAGCGTGTCGGTGTCGACGTCGGCTTCGATCTCGATGGGTTCGAGGCTCTCGTCGGGAACGAGCACCTGCACGCCATAGGGACCGAAGGTCGTGCGGCCCTGACTCAGGATCTGAATCGCTTCGAGCTCGCTCCGCAGCGCCCGTTCCTTGTCGATCAGCGCCTGCACAGCTTGGAGGCTCCGGGCGTCGACCGGACCAAGCCCGCGCACCCGTTCGAAGACTTCCGCCATACGCTCGGCGGCCTCGCTGGCCGCGTCGGCCTCGGTGCGGACTTGGAGCAACCCGCCGCTATAGAGCGCCTGCGCGCGCTGCATCTCGCCCGCTTCGCTGGCGGCCTTCGCGATGGCCTGCGCCATGACCTCCAACTCGGCCACGGCCTGCCGCTGTCCGTCGATACGGACGCGGATCTCGTGATCGCGCGCGACGGACGAAAGGCCCTGCGCCAGCGCGGCGACCTCCGCGAGTTGCGCAGGACTCGCGATGCGCGCATCACCGATGAGCGACAGGGCGCGCTGTGTGTCTTTGGCGTCGAGACCCAGCGCGGCGAGCCGCTCTTCGAGCTGGCTGCGTCGCGCGAGCGCGCTCATCTCGTCCTGCAGACGCTGCGTCAGCTCGCCGACGACCTTCAGTGGTTTCTCGAGCGCCTCGACGGGCTTGCGCAGTGCCTTCAGTCGATCGCTGAGTGCCGTGCTGCGCTGCTCGAGTTCGGCCTTGGCGCGCGTGGTCAATGCGACTTCGGCTTTGGCATCGCGCAACGCGCCGTTCAGCGCAACGACGTGCGGACTCGCCTGGCGCGTTCGCTGCGCGTACTCGATTTCGGCCTGCGACAGGTTGTTCAGCGCGTGCTCGTGCTGCTCGACGCGCTTGCGCGCCTCGGCGAGCTGCGCGTCCTGCGCGGCGATCGCCTCCGCGGTTTCGCGCAGCGCGGTTTGCAGCGCGTCAGCGTCGCCGATCTCGAGCAGCATCGCCGTCTCTTCGCGCATGCGGCGCATCGCCTCGGACGGCGCGACGAGTTCGGCAATCCCCGCGTCGAGGTTGGCGTTCACCCGATCGAGGACGGCCGACACCGCGAGTCCGGCCGCGCCGATCGCGGCGAGATGCGGCAGGACGGCGACGAGGGCCGTGCGCAGCGTGGTCACCATGGCTGCAAGTCCGGCCACGTGCGGCGACATCGTGGCCGCTGCGGTGCCGGCAGCGCTCAGCCGGCCGGCAAACGCCGCGAACGCTGGACTGCCCGCGGCGGTGAGCGTGACCAGCTGGACGAGCGCGCCGCCCGCGCTCTGCGCCCAGCCGGCGAGCTTCAGCGCGACCAGCGCCGCAACCGCGCCTTCGAGGACGCCCGCGGCTTCGGCCGCGTCGAGAACGCGCGTGACGACCGGGCCGACGTGCCGCGCCACTTCGGCGAACGCCTGTGCAGTGACGCTCAGCGGAAGGATGATGCCGCGCGCGACGTCGTCGCCGTAGCGCGCCGCCACGTCGGCCGCGGCCTCGAGCATCTCGGCGACGGTGCGCAGCTGTGCGCCGAGCCATGCGGCCGCCTCGCGCGCGTCGTCGCTACGCGCCATCTCGTCGAGCCGCTGCACGAACGATCGCATGGCGCCGTCGGCCGTCTCGCCCAGGATCAGGCGCAATTCGCTGACACCCGACGCCAGCGCCAGCGCGTCGCCGCGGAGGTTGTCGCCCATCGCGACCGCGCCCGAACGCGCGACGCCGACGGCGGAGGTCTGCAGATCGGCGACGCGCGCGAGGACGTCGTCGACCTCGTCGACGAGGATGCCGAGCTGCGTTCCCGCTTCGCGGCCGACCAGCGCGAACGTGTCGTCGAAGTCGACGCCGTTCAAGGTCTGCAGGACGCCGAGCAGGCCCTTGGTGCGCACATCGAGATCGTCGACGGAGAGGCCGACGCGCGACAGGGCGTCGCGCGCACGCGGCGACGCGTTCTGAAGATCGGCGAGCGCGGCCAAGATGCTGCGAATGGCCGTGCCCGCATCGGCGCCGCGCTGTCCTTTCTGCGCGAGCGTCGACAACAGCGCGCTGACTTCCTCGATGGTCAGGCCGAAGCGCGCGCCGGCCGGCGCCGCTTTGACCAAGCTCGCCGCGAGATGGTTGATGTCCTGGTTCGAGGTCCGCGTCGATCTCGCGAGGACGTCGACGACGCGCTGCGACTGGTTCGCGTCCAGCTCGAAAATGCGCAGGCTCTGTGCGGCCAGATCGGCGGCGCTGGCCAGCTTGATGCCTTCGCCCTGAGCGAGATCGAGGGCGTCGGCGACGACGGCCATCGTTTCGCGCACGTCGAGACCGGCGCGGACGAGCGCCTCTTGACCGCTCGCGGCTGCGGTCGCGTCGAAGCCGGCGCTGTCGAGGCCGACTTCGCGGGCGTTCTGCGCGAGCTGCGCGAGTTCTTCGTCGGACGCCGACGCGACCGCGCCGACCTTGGCCATCTGCGCGCCGAACGCGCTCCATTCGTCGATCGCGTCGCGCACGCCGCGGGCAGCGGCGTAGCCCGCGCCGAGACCCGCGACGGCGCGGCCGAGCGCGAGCGTCGGTCCCACGGCGGCGGTCGCTTCCTGGCGCGCGCTGCGCAGCAGGCGATTGTGCTCGCGCTGGGTGATCAGGCCCGAGGCGAGCGCGCGGTTGAGCGTCGACTGTGCGCGGCTGACGTCGAGGAGGGCGCGCGCGTACGGGTCGTAGCGACGCGTGAGGCCGACGACCTGCCGCGACGTCCGCCGGTACTCGCGGTACTGCTTGCGCAGCGCCTTGCGCTGTTCGCCGGCAACCTTCCCTGCATGCCCCTGCGCCCTGGCGAAGTCGTCGAAGCTGCCTTGCAGGGTGTCGAGCGCGCGAACGAGCGACTGTGGTCGACCTTCGAAGACGACCGTGTGGTTCGACTGCGACATCTACGTGCTCCGCCTTCGCGCGTCGCGCTCGCGCGCTTCCTGCTCGTCGCGCTGGCGCTTGCGCTCGAGATCGATCCAAGTCCCTTCGAGCGCGTCGAGCCGCGCCGTCCACCACGGCTGATAAACGCGCGGCACGTGACGATCGAGCCACGCTTGCACGCGATCCCACGGCAGGCGCGCCAGGCCGCTGAACGTCGCGGGGCGCATGCTGCTCAGCGGACGGCACCAGGCGTCGAAGAGCTGCGCGAGTGCGTGGCGCCTTGGATGACCGCGCGGCAGATGCTCGCCAACCTCGACGACGCCGTCGTAGACCTTCGCGGATGCATCTTGTGCTTTCTCGGTCATCGACGCGATGCGTGCGTCGATCGCTTTGATGACCTCGGGTGAACCGCGTTCG
>JBCCOR010000121.1:0-10194 GCA_039025295.1 Acidobacteriota bacterium | reverse complement strand
TCGAGGAGCTGCGCGCGCGGCTCGGCCGCGTGCCGGCGCCGTGCGCGATCGACGATCCGCATGGATCGACGCCGCGGATCGCGCTGCTCGGTGCGCCGTCGCGGGCGTGGGTGATCGGCCTGCACGCGATCTGGCGCGCCGGCGCCGCGGCGGTGCCGCTGCCGACCGCGCTGCCGGCGGCCGCGCTCGCCGATCGCCTGCGCGACGTCGCGCCCGCGCTCGGCCTCGCCGATGCGGCACATCGCGCGACGCTCGTCGAGGCGCTGCGTGGTCCGGCGGATCGCGTGATCGATCTCGACGCACCAGGCGATCTCGACGCGTCCGGCGGCGACGATGCCGCGCGCGACTGGATCGCCGGTCCGCCGTCGCGCGCGGCGCTGCTGCTTTTTACGAGCGGCACGACCGGCCGGCCGAAGGCGGCGGTGATCACGCACGGCAATCTCGCGGCGTGGACGTCGACGCTGCATCGCGCGTGGCGCTGGTCGGCGGACGACCGCATCGTCGGCGTGCTGCCGCTGCACCACGTCCACGGCCTGGTCAACGTCGTCGGCTGCGCACTCGCGGCCGGCGCGCGATGCGATCTGCACCCGCGCTTCGACGCCGAGGACGCGTGGACGGCCCTCGCCGCGTCCGGCGTGACCTGCTTCATGGCGGTGCCGTCGGTGTACCAGCGGTTGGTCGAATCGCACGCGCGCGCCGACGCGGCCGCCCGCCGGGCGTGCAGCGCCGCGGCGTCGCGCCTGCGGCTCGCGGTTTCAGGATCGGCGGCCCTGCCCGATCCGCTGCGCGCGGCGTGGCGCGATCTCGGCGGCGTCGAACTGCTCGAGCGCTACGGCATGACGGAGATCGGCATGGCCCTGTCGCAGCCCTACGACGGCGCGCGCGTCGCGGGCACGGTCGGCGCGCCGCTGCCGGGCGTCGCGGCGCGCGTCGTCGACGCGGCGGGTGCGCCGGTCGACGTCGGCGTCGCGGGCCAGCTCGAGATCCGCGGGCCGAACGTCTTCGACGGCTACTTCGGCCGCGCCGACGCGACGTCCGAGGCGTTCCGCGACGGCTGGTTGCGCACCGGCGACGACGCGATCCGCGCGCGCCAGGCCGACGGTTCGGTCACGTGGCGCCTGCTCGGTCGTCGCAGCGTCGATATTTTGAAGTCCGGCGGTGAGCTGGTCTCGGCCCTGACGGTCGAGGCCGTGCTGCTGGCCCATCCGGCGATTCGCGCGTGCGCGGTCGTCGGCGCGCCCGACGCGCGCTGGGGTCAGCGGGTGACGGCGGTCGTCGAGCTGCGCGACGGCGTTGCGCCGCCGGATCTCGACGCGCTGCGGGCGTGGTCGTCGGATCGCTTGGCGCCGTGGGAGCGTCCGCGCGCGCTGCGCGTCGTCGACGCGCTGCCGCGCAACGCGCTCGGGAAGGTGGAGAAGAGGCGGGTGTTGGCGATGCTCGACGGGGCGTGATTGTTCGGACGTTCGTGGATCATTCCCAGATGCGATCCACCTCGTATCCATCGAGCACGCCATCGCGCGACACGAGATGAGCGGAACGTGTGCGCGCCTGAACCACGAGAAGTCGATCGAACGGGTCGCGATGATGCATCGGCAGCTGGCCGGCTGCATAGGCTTCTTCGGGTTCTACCGAAATCCAGCCGATGCCGCTGGCTTGCACGGTCTCGAAGAGATTTCCCGGGATCTTGAGCTTGCCAAGCTTTGCCTTAATCGATATTTCCCAAGCTGATGCTGCGCTTGCCCACACCACTGCGTCTGCATCTTCGATTCTTGAACGAATCGATGACGGCAGTCGCGAGTCTCCAGCAAGCCACCAGAGCAGTGCGTGGGTGTCAAGAAGAAGGCGCGTCGCCATAGATCAGGTCTTCCAGATCGGTCAGCGGCGCGTCGAAGTCGTCGGCCATCTCCACCTGACCTTTCCAGGCCCCGCCAACGCGCGCTGGAGCATCGCGATAGGGGCGCAACTCGACCAATGGCTTGCCGGCTTTCGCGATGACGATGCGCTCGCCCTCGAGCGCCCGGCGGATGAGTCGGGAAAGCTGAGTTTTGGCTTCATAGCTGTTGACGACAACCATTCTGCTATTCTACTCAAATTGGTCTGGTTGGTCTAGTCAGGTCTCTCAATGATCGACATACGGCGCCCCGCCCTTGCCCGGCGGGCGCCCGTGCTCGCGCGCGATGCAGTCTTGGGTGTGCCTGATGCGTGGAGGAGATGAGGATGCTGGCGATGCTCAGAGAGGCTTGATGACGACCATGAGTGACTTTCAGTACAGAAAGTTGTAGCCTGAAACCATGGCCGAGATTCAAGACATCTTGGGCGCGCGGCTCCCAGCTGGCACCCTTATCTGACCTGAGAGGAAGAACGTCATGATCGAAAAGCAGGATGCCTCCGAAGCCCGCATCGCTCAGGCGCTCGGTGCCCAGCGCACGGTTGCGCTCGACGGTTTGCCCAGTCAGGGGCCGCTCGATTGGCTGCAGCTGCGGGCGGAGCTGGGGAAGCGCCTGCGATCGAGCGGCGGTCGCCCGACGGATCCGCATTGGACGGTGCGCCGCGTGATTCCGTTCAAGGAAGAAGGCTGGCGCGATCTCGAGCGGCTCGCTGCGCGCTGCAGCCGAGAAGGTCAGACGGTCAGTCCAAGCCAGCTGGCGGCCCTGTTGATCGAGCGCGGGCTGCGCGATCTCGATGCGCCGTCTGCTTCGTCAGAAACAGCGCACGCGAAATAGCCGCGCCAGCGACGCGACGGTGCATTGGAGGTGGTGTGGGCCGATCCTCAGTGATCGACGTACGGCGCCCCGCCCTTGCCCGGCGGACGCCCGTGCTCGCGCGCGATGCGGTCGTAGTAGTCGATGATCTGACGCACATAGCTGCGCTTCTCCATGTAGGTGCCGGGGAAGAAGCTGCGCTTGAAGCCGTGGATGATCACGTTGCGCAGCTCGCGCGCGCCGAGATCGAAGGCGTGGATCGCCTGCGCCAACTCCTGCGTCATCGTCGTGCGCGACACCAGGCGGTTGTCGGTGCAGATCGCCACCGACAGGCGCTCGCGCACCATGCGGCCGAAAGGATGCGCCTCGACCCGGCGCAGGAACGGCATCGTCTGCATGTTCGACGTGATGCACACCTCGAGCGTGATCCGCCGGTCGGCGATGTACTCCGACAGCTGGCGCACGTAGCGCTCGGGATCCTCCGCCTCGGTGCGGTCGGCGTCGAAGAGATGCGTGCCGTGGCCGATGCGGTCGGCGTTGAGGCGCGTGATCGCCTGGAAGATGCTCTCCGTACCGTAGGCCTCGCCCGCATGAACCGTCTTCTTCAAGAAATGACGATGCGCGTAGGCGAACGCGTCGACGTGGGTCGACGCCGGATGGCCTTCCTCGGCGCCGGCGAGATCGAAGCCGACCACCGAGGCCAGGCCCAGTCGGTCGCGCGCCTCGACCACCGAGCGCGCCAGCGACAGCGACGCGATGCCGTAGACCTGCGCCATCGGCCACTGGTCGAGCGCGCCGAGCAGGTTCTTGAAATACGGCGCGAAACCGCCGGTGAACATGCGCATCGCACACGCGATGATGCCGTAGCGGAACGGCGGCTCGCCGTTCTCGCGCACCGCCGCCGACTGTTCGTGCTCGCGCCGCGCGCGGTCGAGCCCGCGGTCGACCGCCGACAGCACGTCGCCGATGTCGAAGCCCGGACGCACGTGCAGCTGCGGTGCGAAGCGCACCTCGATGTAGCGCACGCCCTCCGCCAGGCAGTCCTCTGCCAGCTCGTAGGCCGCCCGCTCGAGCGCTTCGGCGTCGGTCAGCACCGCGCAGGTGTAAGCGAAGCCGTGCAGATAGTCGGGCAGATCGCGGTAGCTCTCTTTGAAGACCAGCTCGAGCAGGCCCTCGGGCGTTTCCGACGGCAGCGTGACGTTGCGGGCGCGCGCGAGCTCGATCAGCGTCGGCAGGCGCAGCGAGCCGTCGAGATGCAGATGCAGGTCCGACTTGGGCAGGGCTTCGAGATACGACGTCGCGTGCAGCGGACGATCGGCATCGGCGGTCATGGGCAGACACCTCCTGAAGTGGATCGATGGACGACGGCGGCGCGGGGCTGGGCGCGCGAAACAGGCGGGTGCGCAAGCATGCCAGAGATCGCCGGGATGAAACCAGCTGCCGCTTTGCGCGTATCCGTGGTAAGGTTCAGGCGCTGAGGCAAATCACGTCGCCATCCGCACGCGCTTTACAACATGCCGTCCGCTGTTGTCGCGACAACGCCCAGCAAGCACCTTGCATCTTTCCCGCGCTCGCGCCGCGCACCCGCGCGCTACGCTCCGCCGCATCGCTCGACGGATCGTTCGTCACGCATTTGCTTCCGCGCCACGCCAGCGGTCCCGGAACGGCCCGGCCGTTCGCGCCGTCGCGTTGCCACGTGACTCCGCGCGTGCAGCCCGATCGAGCCCTGCGATGACGAGTGGCGATTTGCGAGCGAGGGGATTGAGTTCCCAAGGAAACTTCCATTTGTGACTGCTGCCGCAACCTTTACCAGAGCGGACGTCCTGCGCGACTACCGCATCGGCTGGGAAAGCCGATATATGAGTCTGCTCGGCCGGCGCGAAGCGCTGACTGGCAAAGCCAAGTTCGGCATCTTCGGTGACGGCAAAGAAGTCGCGCAGCTGGCCATGGCCTACGCCTTCCGCGAAGGCGACGTCCGCGCCGGCTACTACCGCGACCAGACGTTCATGCTGGCCACCGGCATGGTCACGCTCGAGGCGCTTTTCGCTCAGCTCTACGCCGATTCCGATCCGGCCCATGAGCCGGCGTCGTCCGGTCGGCAGATGAACAGCCACTTCGCCTCGCCCTTTCTCGACGCCGAGGGCGATTGGCTGGGCCTGCGCCAGCGGCACAACAGCAGCGCCGACTGCTCGCCGACCGCGGCGCAGATGCCGCGCCTGGTCGGTCTGGCCTACGCCTCGCGCCTCTACCGCGAGGTCGATCGCCTGCAGCCGCAGCGCTTCGACGGCTTCGCCGACGCGAACCGCTTCTCGCAGGGCGGCGACGAAATCGCCTGGGGCACGATCGGCAACGCCAGCTGCGCCGAAGGCGTGTTTTGGGAGGCGATCAATGCCGCCGGCGTGCTGCGCGCGCCGCTCCTGATGTCGATCTGGGACGACGACTACGGCATCTCGGTGCACAACGAGCACCAGATCACGAAGGGCGATCTGTCGGCGCTCCTCAGCGGCTTCCGCAAGGAGACGCAGGACGGACCGGGCTACAAGATCTACGCCGTCAAGGGCTGGGACTATCCCGCGCTGCGCATGATCTACGCCGCCGCGGCCGACGAGATCCGCCGCACCCACACGCCGGCGATCCTGCACGTGTTCGAGCTCACGCAGCCTCAGGGCCATTCGACCTCAGGCAGCCACGAGCGCTACAAAGGGCCCGAGCGCCTGGCCTGGGAGAAAGCGCACGACTGCCTGGCCAAGCTGCGCGCTTGGATTCTCGAGCAGAAGCTCGCCCGCGCCGACGAGCTCGACGCGATCGAGGCCGCCGCCAAGGCGCGCGCCAAGGAGGCCAAGGACACCGCCTGGCAGCGCTTCATGGCGCCGATCCGCGAGGAGCAGGCCACACTGGTGCGCCTGATCGGCGCGCTCGCTGGCGACAGCGGCGTCGACGACGCCACCCGCGAGCGCCTGGCGCGGGTTACGCAGCAGCTCGGCCGCGTGCCGAGCCCGATCCGTCGCCATCTGATGACCGCCAGCCGCAAGGCGCTGCTGACCACGCGTCATCTGCGCGACCTGGCGGCGCGGCGCGAGCTCGCCGCGTGGCGCCATGCCCAGCACGCCGAGGGGCGCGCGCGCTACGGCAGCCATCTGTACATCGAGTCGGCGCGCTCGGCGCTGCGCGTGCCGGCGGTGCCGGCGCTCTACGACGACCAGCCCGAGATCCTCAAAGGCTTCGAGATCCTCAACCGCAACTTCGACACCGCCCTCGCCCGCGTGCCCAATCTCTTCGCCTTCGGCGAGGACGTCGGCCAGCTCGGCGACGTCAACCAGGGCATGGCCGGCCTGCAGGCCAAGCACGGCGCCCTGCGCGTCGACGACACCGGCATCCGCGAAGCGACGATCATCGGCCAGGCGATCGGCATGGCGATGCGCGGACTGCGGCCGATCGCCGAAATTCAATACCTCGACTATCTCTTGTACGCCCTCCAGATCCTCTCCGACGACCTCGCCACGCTGCACTACCGCACCCGCGGGCGGCAGAAGGCGCCGGTGATCGTGCGCACGCGCGGTCATCGTCTGGAGGGCATTTGGCACTCGGGCTCGCCGATGGCCGGCATTCTCAATCTCGTGCGCGGCCTGTACCTGTGCGTGCCGCGCAACATGACCCAGGCCGCCGGCTTCTACAACACGCTGCTGCAGGGCGACGACAGCGCGATCGTCATCGAGGTGCTCAACGGCTACCGCGCCAAGGAGCCGCTGCCGCAGAACCTCGATCGGCTCGCGCTGCCGCTCGGTGTGCCCGAGATCCTCAACCACGGCCACGACATCACCCTCGTGACCTACGGCGCCTGCTGCAAGATCGCCCTCGAGGCGGCGCGCCTGCTGCAGGCGCTGAACGTCAGCGTCGAGGTGATCGACGTCCAAACCCTGCTCCCGTTCGACCGCACGCGCGTGATCGGCGACTCGATCCGGCGCACCAACCGCGTCGTTTTCCTCGACGAGGACGTCCCGGGCGGCGCCACGGCGTACATGATGCAGCAGGTGCTCGAAGGCCAGAACGCTTTCCATCATCTCGACGCGCCGCCGATGACCCTGACCGCCCAGGCCCATCGCCCGGCCTACGGCTCGGACGGCGACTACTGGTCGAAGCCGAGCGTCGACGACGTCATCGACGCGCTCTACAGCATGATGCGCGAAGTCGATCCCGACACCTATCCACCGCTGGATCTGTGAGGCGCGCGCACACCGCTCTACCCGGCGCTGGTCGCCGTCCACGCGTGCGCGGTAGCGCGCGAACGGGCGGATCGACCGTTCCCGACGCCGCGACCGATCATCGCGCCGCACGCCCTGAATCCCCTATCCTTCATGTCCTTCCTGCGCCATCTCGGCCCCGGCGTTCTCTTTGCCGCGACCGCGGTCGGCGCCAGCCACATTCTGATGAGCCCCGAGGCCGGCGCGCGCCACGGTCTGGGGTTGGTCTGGCTGGTGATCGTGGCGCACGCGCTCAAGTACCCGGCGTTCGCCTGCGCGCCGCGCTGGGTGGCGGCGACCGGCACCTCGCTGATCGACGCCTATGCGCACGCGCCCGGGCCCAAGCGCTGGGCGGTGTGGATGGGCCTGATCGACATCACGATCCAGGGCTTCGGCCTGATCGCGGCGCTGGTCGGCCTGACCGCGGCCTTCGTCGCGGCTGCGCTCGGCGGCCCGATCACGCTCTGGGCGCTGGCGCTGACCCTCGTTCTTTTGACGCTGCTGCGGATCGGTCGCTATCGGCTGCTGCGCATCGTCAACCTGGCGCTGCTGCTGGCGATCGCGCTCGGCACGGCGCTGGCCTTCGCCGGCGCGCTGCCGCCGCCGTCGACCTGGACGCTCGCGTCGACCGGCGCCGCGCTCGCGTCGGCGGTGACGCCGCAGCTGCCCGACGGCTCGCTGCTGCTCGTGGCCGCGATTCTCGGCTACATGCCGACCTCGATCGCGGTTTCGGTGCTGCAGTCGCTGTGGTCGCTCGAGCAGCGGCGCTTCGATCCACAGATGCCGCTCGACGCGCGCAAAGCGCGGCTGCGCAGCGGTCTCTGGGACCTGCGCGTCGGCTACGCGCTGTCGGCGGGTCTGGCCATTTGCTTCGTCACGCTGGGCGCGCGCCTTTTGGCGCCGCGCGGCCTGATTCCCGAGGGACCCGACGTGGCCCTCGTCTTGTCACAGCTCTATACCCCGGTGTTCGGGGCGTGGATGCAGCCGATCGTATTGACGATGGCCTTCTGCGCGCTGTTCACCACCTGTTACACCATGATGGACGGTTTCCCACGCGTCTTCGTCGCCGCCCGCCGCGTTCTGCGCGGCCAGCCTGCGGTCGCGGCCCTCGTGCCGCCGCCGCCGATCGACGAACGCGTGCGAGATCGCCGCACGTACTGGACCTTCCTGCTCACCGCGACCTTCGCCGGCATGGCGATTTTCGCCGCCGTGCCCGATCCCGCGTGGCTTGTCACCCGGATCGGTGCGCTCGGCCTGCTGGTCTCGCCCGTCTACTTCGCCCTCAATCTGTGGGCGGTCACGCGGCGGATCGAGCAGCCTGCGCTGCGCCCCGGTCGGGTCGGTGTCCTGTTCGCGGGTCTCGGCATCGTGTTCCTGTGCTTCGTCGCAGGACTGCTGCTGTGGACCACCGCGCTGCAGGGCGGATAGCGATCGCGATCGCGCGCGTGAGTCCCACCTACGGCGTCCCGTACGGCCCATCGCCTCATTGATTCCGCCATCGGCGGAAAAGGACAACATCGTGTCTCGAAAAATGCTCATCAACGCACAGCACGCGGAACAGCTCCGCGTGGCGATCATCGACGGCCAGAACCTGGAGGAATACCAGGTCGATCTGGCGCAGTCGGGCCTGTGCCGCGGCAACATCTACCGCGGCGTCGTGGCCAACGTGCAGCCGAGCCTCAACGCCGCCTTCGTCGACATCGGACTCGACAAGCACGGCTTCCTGCCGGTCGACGACGTGCTCGCTTCGGCGTACCACCGCCGTCCCGGCAGCGGCGTCAAGCGTCCGCGCATCGACCAGGTGCTCGAGCGCGGCAAGCCGATCCTCGTCCAGGTCACGAAGGACGGCGCCGGCCAGAAGGGCCCGGCGCTGACCACCAACCTGGCCATGGCCGGCCGCTATCTCGTGTTCATGCCGTTCGACGACATCCGCGGCATTTCGCGCAAGGTCGACGACGACGTCATCCGCAAGAAGGTCAAAGAGCGGCTCAAGCGCCTCGATCTGCCGGCGGGGCAGGGCGTGATCGTCCGCACCAACGGCCTCGACCAGAACCAGACCACGCTCAACCGCGATCTCAACGCGCTCTTGCGGCTGTGGAAGCGCATCGACGCCGAGAACGACAAGGGCCGCAGCAAGGAGCCGCGCCTGCTCTACAGCGATCAGGATCTGATCGTGCAGGCGCTGCGCGACTACCTCGACAACTCGATCGCCGAGGTCATCGCCGACACCGACGCGGCCTACGACCAGGCCGACAGCTACATGCGCGCCTTCATGCCGCGTTCGAAGACCGAGCTGGTGCGCTACACCGAGCGCCTGCCGCTGTTCAGCAAATACGAGATCGAGCAGCAGATCGACCGCATCTACAGCCGTCAGGTCAGCCTGCCAGGCGGCGGCTCGATCGTCATCGACGGCACCGAGGCGCTGACCGCGATCGACGTCAACTCCGGCCGCGCGACCAAGAACAACGATCACGAGGAGTCGATCCTGCGCGTCAACTGCGAGGCGGCGCACGAGATCGGTCGTCAGCTGCGCCTGCGCGACATCGGCGGTCTGCTGGTGGTCGACTTCATCGACATGCGCATGCGCAAGCATCAGCGCAAGGTCGAGCAGGCGATGCGCAACGCGATGAAGAACGACCGCGCGCGCCACAGCGTCAGCCGCATCAGCAGCAACGGCCTGCTCGAGATCAACCGCCAGCGCATCAAGCAGTCGCTGCGCCTGCGCACCCACCGTCCGTGTCCGACCTGTGGCGGCGTCGGCTCGATCGCCAGCCTGGAATTTGCCGCGATGAGCCTGATCGGCCGCATCGAGGCGCGCGCCGCGACCGGCTATCTCGAGGGCGTGCGCATCGCGCTCCATCCCGAGGTTGCCGACGCGGTGCAGAACAACCACCGCCACGATCTGTCGAACCTCGAGGCGGAGTTCGATCTGTCGGTCGAGGTCATCGCAGCGAGCAATCTGCACCGCACGGAAGAGCGCGTCGAGTGGAAGAAGCGCACCAAGCCGCGTTCAGCGGCGGCGATGGCGGCGGCGGTGACCGGCGTCACCGCCAGCGCGATCACCGACACCGGACGCCGTCGGCGTCGCGGTCGTGCCGACGTCGCCGCGGCCGTCGACGAGCCGCGTGCCACCGGCCGGGCGGCCAACGACGACGACACGCCGTCGCGCGGCAGCCGCCGCGGACGCGACGCGTCGTCGACCGTCGCGCATCGTTCGCGCGGCGGCGGCGGCCGCTGGGGCGACGGCGGCC
>JBCCOR010000120.1:0-10225 GCA_039025295.1 Acidobacteriota bacterium | reverse complement strand
GGCGACCGGGTTGCCGCCGTAGGTCGAGCCGTGGTCGCCCGGCGTGAAGACGTTCATCACGGCGTCGTCGGCGAGGATTGCCGACACCGGGTACACGCCGCCCGACAGCGCCTTGCCGATGATCACCACGTCGGGGCGGATGTTCTCGTGCTCGTAGGCGAACATCTTGCCGGTGCGGCCGAGGCCCGACTGGATCTCGTCGATCATCAGCAGCACGTTGTGCTTGTCGCAGAGTTCGCGCAGATGGCGCAGGTAGCCGTCGGGCGGGATGATGATGCCGCCCTCGCCCTGGATCGGCTCGATCATCACGGCGGCGACGTTCTCGAACATCGCCCGCTCGGCGGCCTCGAAGTCGCCGTAGGGCACGTTGCAGAAGCCTGGAGCGAACGGCCCGAAGCCGCCGCGCGCCTGCGGATCGCAGGAGAAGCCGACGATGGTCGTGGTGCGGCCGTGGAAGTTCTGCTGCGCGGTGATGATCACCGCCTGATCGTCGGGGATGCCCTTGACGGTGTAGCCCCACTTGCGCGCCGCCTTGATCGCGGTCTCGACCGCCTCGGCGCCGGTGTTCATCGGCAGCACCTTGTCGAAGCCGGTCAGCTCGCAGAGGACTTGGTAGTACGGCGGCAGCTGGTTGTTGCGGAACGCGCGCGAGGTCAGCGTCAGGCGCGGTGCCTGCTCGAGCAGCGTGCCGACGATCGCGGGATGGCAGTGGCCCTGGTTGACGGCCGAGTAGGCCGCGAGCATGTCGAGGTATTTGCGTCCTTCGACGTCCCACACCCACACGCCCTCGCCGCGTTCGATGACGACGTCGAGCGGATGGTAGTTGTGCGCGCCGAAGCGCGCCTCGGTGTCGATGTATTGCGCGGTCGAGTTCGGTTGGGTCGGCGTGGGCAGCTGGGGCATCGGCGTGTCCTCTCCGGGCGCCTTGCAGGGGCGCGTGATGATGGGGAAGCGCAGGGTCTTGGCGGACCGCCCGGTTGCGGTGTGCAGGCTGGGGGACCGGGACGGTGGCAAGACGACTGGGCGTGCGGCGTCGCTGCTTGCCGTTGTATCACGCGCGCTCGGCGACGTGAACCCATGTCCTGCGCGCGCACGCCGCGCTACCCCGGGGCGCCGACCGTGCGGCGTGGGAACGCGGTACACTCGGGGCTGTGAATCCACCGCGTTTTTTTGGACCGACGGCGATCGCGCTGCTGCTGATCGCGCTGGGTGCCGCGCCGCTCGAGGCGCAGGACGGGCTGCATCGGGCGGCCGCCGACGGCGATCCGCGCAGCACGGTGTGGATCGATTACCGCTGCACCAGCGCGCTCGGGCTGCGTTCGATCACGCTCTTCGCCAACGGCACGGTGCGGCTCAAGCGCCGCTTCGGCGCGGAGAGCGAGATGCGCCTGGGCGAGCTCGATCCGGCGATGCGCCACCGCGTCCGCCGCCGGCTGCTGGAGGTGGATCCGTCGGACGGCCTCGGCGATCTGGCCGCGACCAGCGGTGTCGACGGCGCATGGATCGATCGCTGCACGCTCGACGTGCGTCCGCCGGGGCGACCGGCCGAGTCGTTCGCGCTAACGCCCTACGACACGCCGCCGCTGCGGGTCGCACGCCTGCGCCAGCTGATCGAGGACCTCGCCCGACGCGTGCTGCCGCCGACGCCGGCCGCGCGCCTGCCCGCCGACTACGAACCGGCCCTCGGCGACGTGCTCGAAGACCGCAAAGGCGATCGCTTCCGGGTGGTCGAATTCACCGCCGACGGCCTCGGCGTCGGCGTCGACGGCATCGAGCAGCCGCTGCGGCGCTACGTCGCGATCGCCGATCTGGCCCAGCATTTCGTGCGCGTCGGCGACGACGACGATTTCGTGCGCGTCGGCGACGCCGGCGACGACGACGATTTCGTCCGCCCGCGCTGAGCACGCCGCGATGGCCAAGACGGGCGTGCGCATTCTCGGCGGTCGGCTGCGCGGTCGACGACTGGCGGTTCCCGGGCGCGGCGTGCGGCCGACCGAGAGCCGCGTGCGCGAGGCCCTGTTCAACCTGTGGGGACCGGCGGTGATGGAGGCGCGCGTGCTCGACGCCTTCGCGGGCAGCGGCGCGATCGGCTTCGAAGCGCTGAGCCGTGGCGCGGCCGCGGTCGTGCTGGTCGACGACGCGTCCGCCGTCGTGCGCCAGCTGCAGCTGCATCGCACGCAGCTGCTCGCCGCGCTCGCCGCCGAAGCCGATGGACCCGCCGCCGACGGCGCTGGACCCCGCGCGGCCGACGCCGAGCGCGTGCGCGTCGTGCGCCGCCGCTTGCCGGCCGCGCCGCCGGCGGCGTATCGGCCGTGCGATCTGCTCTTCGCCGATCCGCCCTACCGCTTCGCCGACCACGCGGCGCTGCTCGCCGCGCTCGACGGCTGGGCCGCACCCGACGCGCGGCTGATCCTGGAGCATGCCGCCGAGCACGCCCCGCCGCCCGAGCGCGGCGCAGCGTGGCGATGCGTCGATCGGCGGCGCTACGGTGGCAGCGTGCTGAGCGACTATCGCCGCGTCGACGCCTGAGCGGCGGCCGGGGCAGCGGGGCACGAGAGATGCGCCGCGACCGCCCGCCGACTCGGCCGCACGCGGTACACTCCGCGCATGGCACGTCTTCGGGTGGAGCCCGAGAACAGCGCGGCGGGACCGCACGCCGCCTACGAGATTCCGCTGCACGGCGACGCGCCGTTCACGATCGGGCGCAGCCCCTCGAACGATCTGCACTTCAGCGATCGCTGGCTGTCGCGCCGCCACGCGGTGATCGTCCGCCGGCAGGATGCCCACGTGCTGCGCGACGAGAGCAGCCGCAACGGCACCTACCTCAACGGTGAGCGCCTGCACGGCGAGCGGCCGCTGCGCCACGGCGACCGCGTCGCGATCGGCGAGGTGCGCATGCGCTATCTCGCCGATCCCGACGAGATCGACAGCCGCAGCGAGGGCTTCGATCCGGGCCGCACCGTGTTCGTGCACTCCTCGGAGCTGGTGTTCGACCGCTATCAGGAGATGCGCGACGACGGTCCGGCGCGCGCCGACAGCCTGCTGCCCGCGCTCAACCGCGCCGCGTCGGCGCTGATCGCCCATCATCCGATGGACAGCCTGGTCGAGCTGGTGCTCGAGCTGATTCACGCCGCCGTTCCGGCCGAGCGCTCGGCGCTGATGCTGCTCGACGGGCCGACGCCGACCGGCGGGCGCGCGCGCCGCGCCACCGACGCCCTGCGTCCGGCGGCGACCCGCGGCTACGGCGATCCGTCGGAGGTCCAGCTCAGCCGCACGGTGGCCGACGCCGTGCTCGAGCGGCGCACGGCCGTCTTGACCCTCGACGCCCTGCACGACGAGCGCTTCGATTCGGCCGAGAGCATCGTGCTGCAGAACATCCGCGCGATCATCTGCGTGCCGCTGTGGCACGGCGACACCGTCCGCGGCCTGGTCTATCTCGATCAGGGCACGTCGGATCGCTCGTTCACCGAGAACGATCTGCGCCTGGTCGGCCTGATCGCCAACATGGCGGCGGTCAAAATGGAAAACCTGCGGCTGCTCGATGCCAAGATCGAGAACGAGCGCCTGCAGCAGCAGCTGACGCTCGGTGCGCGCATCCAGCGCCAGCTGCTGCCGGCACACGCGCCCGCGGTGGCGGGCTACGACATCGCCGGCGACAACCGCTCCTGCTACGCGGTGGGCGGCGACTACTACGACTACGTGGTGCTCGAGGACGGTCGCATCGCGCTGGTGATCGCCGACATTTCCGGCAAGGGCGTCGCCGCCGCGCTGCTGATGGCGTCGCTGCGGGCGTCGCTGCGCGCGCTGATTCCGGCGGTGCTGTCCGAGCCGGCCGCGCTGCTCGCGCGCCTCAACCGCGTGCTGCTCGAGACCACGCCCTACAACAAATTCGCCACGGTCTTCTATGCGCTGCTCGATCCCCAGGCGCATTCGATGGTCTACGCCAACGGCGGCCACTGTCCGCCGCTGCACGTCCAGCGCGCCCGGGGCACCCTCGAGGCGCTGCAGCCGACCGGCCCGCTGGTCGGCATGATCGACGACGCCGCGTTCGATCAGCGCGTCGTCACCTGCGACCCGGGCGATGTTTTCTTGCTCTACACCGACGGCGTGAGCGAGCTGACGGCCGACACCGCGGGCGCGGGCGAACTCTACGGCACCGAGCGCCTGTCCGATGCGATGCAGCGGGCGGTGGGCCTGGCGCCGGCGGTCGCGCGCGCGGGCGAGGCTGACGCCGGCGACGACGACGCGCAGCCGTCGGCGGCCGACGTGCTCGCCGCGGTGCATCGCGACATGCGCCATTTCGTCGGCGGCGACGTGCCGTTCGACGACGACTGCACGATGATCGTCGTGCGCCGCACCTGAGCGCCGGGCCTCGGACGCGACCCTTCGCGCCGTCGCGCGCGGCGTGGATGAGAAAGCGATGGACATGATCCCCGAGAAGATCGAGCTGTTTCGGGTTCCCGTCGACCTGCCCGCGGGCTGGCGCTCCGGTCTGGGGGCCGCGGACTCGGTGCGCTCGGGGCTGCTGGTGGCCGTGTCGCAGGACGGCGTGACGGGCTGGGGCGAATGCGTCGCCGGCGAGGCGCCGTTTTTCTCCCATGAGACCGTGGATTCCGCCTGGCGCGTCATCGTCCGTCATCTGGCGCCCGGGCTGTGCGGGCGGGTCATGGCCCATCCCGCGCGGATCACCGATCTGCCGCACATCCGCCGCGTCCGCGGGCAGCCGATGGCCACGGCAGCGCTCGAGACCGCGCTCTGGGATCTGCACGCCCGGCGCCAGGGTGCGCCGCTCGCCGCGCTGATCGGCGGCAGCCGGCAGCGGGTGGCTGCGGGCGTCAGTCTGGGCATCGCATCGGCGATTCCCGCTTTCCTCGACGGCGTCGAACGCCATGTTCGGGCCGGCTATCGGCGCATCAAGTGCAAGATCGCGCCGGGCTGGGACGTGGAGCCCCTGCAGGCCGTTCGCCGACGGTTTCCCGATCTTGCGCTGACGGTGGACGCCAACGGCGCCTACGATCGCCGCGATGCGTCGGTCTTCGCGGCCCTCGACGCCCTCGATCTGGCGATGATCGAGCAGCCGCTGGCGCCGGACGACCTGGTGGGCCACGCCCAGCTGCAGGCGCGTCTCGAGACGCCCATCGCGCTCGACGAGAGCATCACGTCGTTCGCCACCGCGGAAACCGCCGCCGCCCTGGGCGCCTGCCGCATCGTCAACCTCAAGGTGGGGCGCCTGGGCGGGCTCGGGACGGTTCTGGCGCTGCACGAGGCGCGGCAGCGGCTGGGATTTCGCTTGTTCGTCGGCGGCATGTTCGAGACCGAGATCGGACGCTGCCTCAACGTGCAGATCGCGTCCCTGCCCGGGATCGACCTGCCCGGAGACATCCCGGCCCGCGTCGGCGGGTCGTCGACGGCGCGACGCGCGCTGGCCGAGCCTGCGCTGGAGCTGTGTCCGCACACCGGCACGGTGGCCGTGCCTGACGCCGCGATCGTGCATCTCGATCGCGTCCAGCAGATCGCCACGCGCTACCGCTGCATCACGGCCGCGACGAGATCGAGCGCCGCCTGGGCTGCCGGGTCGGCGGAGACGCGATCGAGCGCATCGAACGAGGTCGTCGACGGGGTCGTTCCGGGGCGGGCGCGCGACGATCCGCGGCCCGATCCGCAGCGTGCGATCATCCCGCGGCGCTCCTACCTCGCGCTGCACGAGGCTGTTTTCCGCATGGCCGTCCGGCATCCTGACCGCGTCGCGGTGCGCAAGGGAGACGACGTTCTTCGCTACGGCCCGCTGCGCCGGCGGAGCCTGCAGCTGGCGACGGCGCTCAACCGACGCGGCCTGACGGGCGCGTCGATCGGGCTGGTCGTCGGCCGCGGTCTCGCGCTGGTTCAGGGCATCTTGGGGATCGCGCGGGCGGGCGCGTCGTTCACCGTCGTCGAAGGCACGCTGCCGCGCGATTTCGCCGCCGACCTGTGTCGTCGCGCCGGCGTTGCGCTGCTGCTGCACGACGATGCCCGGCGGTCCGTCGCCGAAGACCTCGCCGCGCGCCTGGACCGGCCCTGCGTGGATCTCACGACGTTGGCCCGCGACGACGTCGACGCGGACGACGACGACGCGTCGGCCGATCGCCTGCCGCCGGTTCAGCCGGACGCGCCGGCCTACGCGGTGTTCACCTCCGGCACCACCGGCCGGCCCAAGGGCATTGTCACCAGCCACGAACCCGTGACGCACTTCTTGGACTGGCAGCGTCGACGCTTCGGTCTGGCCGCCACCGATCGCTTCTCGCTGCTGTCGGGCCTGAGCCACGACATCCTGCTGCGCGACGTGCTGGCGCCGCTGTCCGTGGGTGCGGTCCTGGTCATTCCCCCGCACGACGACATCTTGGTCCGCGGGCTCGCCGGCTGGCTGCGGGACGAGCGGATCACCGTGACGCATCTGACCCCGGCGCGGGGCGCGCTGATCGCCGCGGACGGGGTGCACCTGCCCGATCTTCGCCGGGTGTTCTTCGGCGGTGACCGGCTGTCGGCGCAGGTGACGCGCGCGTTCGAGGACCTGGCGCCGGCTGCGGCGCTGGTGAATTTCTACGGCACCAGCGAGACGCCGCAGGCTGTGGCCTGGCGGGAAGTCGACGCGTCCGTCGCAGCGGTCGATCCGATCCCTATCGGACGCGGCATCGACGCGGTCCAAATCCTGGTGTTGGACGATACCCGGCGGCTGGCGGCGGTGGGCGAGGCCGGCGAGATCGCCGTGCGGACGCCGTATCTGTCGCAGGGCTATGTGGATGACGCGCGCGCCAACCATCGGGCCTTCATCGCCAATCCGTTCACCGGCGACGCGCGCGACCGCGTCTTTCTCACCGGCGATCTCGGGCGCTTCGGCGCGCGCGGTGACGTGGAGATTCTGGGTCGCATCGATCGACAGCTCAAGATTCGCGGCGTGCGGCTCGAGCCGGCCGGCATCGAAGCGCGCCTGATGACGATCCCGGGCATTCGGCAGGCCCTGGTCACCGCGGTGGGCGACGGCGATCAGCGGCGGCTGGCTGCCTTCCTCGTACGCGAACCGGAGGCGCGCGACCGATCGCACCGCGCGATGCGCAACCGCGTTCGGCGGCATCTGGCCAGCCGCTTCGATCTCGCCCACATGCCTGCCCATCTGGCGTTCATCGAACGGATCCCGCTCACCGCCAACGGCAAGATCGACTTCAGCGCCCTGCCGGTTTTCGACGATGCGATGAGCCGGCGACGCGCGGCGCACAGCCCGTTGGAGACGTTCATCCTTGCGACCTGGCAGCGGGTGCTCGGGGTGGCGGTCGTGCACGCGGACGACGACTTCTTCGCGCTCGGCGGCCACTCGCTGTCGGCGCTCCAGGTGCTGGCCGAGGTGCGGGCGGCCTACGCGGTGGATCTGCCGCTGCAGGCGCTGATGTTCGCCCCGACGCCGGCCGCGCTGGCGCGCGCGGTGGCCGATGCCCTGTCGCGCGGCCCGACGCCCGACGGCGGGCGCCCGCAGCTGATCGTCCGCGAAGACCGGTCGGAGACGGAGACGTTCCCGCTCTCCTACGCGCAGGCGCGCCTGCTGGACTGGGAGCACGGCAACCGGCACCGACGATCGCCCCGCCTGTGGCTGACCCTCGCGCTGGTCGGACGCGTCGATTCCGATCGCCTGGTTCGCAGCTTCGATCGGCTGGTCGAGCGCCATCCCATGCTGCGCGCGCGCCTGGTCGCGGGGGACGACGGTGTGCTTCGCCAGCGGCTGGCGAGTCGGCAGGAAGTCGCCGCAGACGGCCCGATCCTTCGCTTCGTGGAGTGCGCGGATGCGCAGCGAGAATCACCGGAATCGGCGCTGTGGGAAATGCTTCAACCGTGGAACGTCAAGGACTTCGCGCCCGGTGACGCGCTCGTGCGTGCGATGCTGATTCGGCAGCAGCCGGAGATCCACTATCTCAGCCTGCAGTTTCATCATGCGGTCGTCGACGCGCACGCGCGGCGTCAGCTGATGCGGGAATGGTCGGATCTGGCTGCCGGGCAGCCGGTCGCTGGCGCGGGGCCGCCTCCGCATTTTGCCGACTACGTCGACGCGCAGCGCCATCGGCCGGCGCCGAGCCCGCAGCGCCTGCGGGCCTGGCAGCGGCGCCACGCAGATCTGCCCGGCCCGCCGGTGGCCTACGACCACGCCCCGGCCGATCGGCCGGACATTGCCGCCCACAGCCAGCGATCGTGCCTGGCCCCGGAAACGGTGGCCGCGCTGCGCGATCTGGCCCGTCGCTGCGGCACCACCGAATTCGCCGTCTTGCTGGCCGCACTGGCCCAGGTTCTGCGGCAAGAGAGCGGCGCGTCGGACGTTGTGATCGGCGTGCCCTTCACCGATCGCGGAACGCCCGAGACGGCCGAGATCGTGGGCTACTGCGTCAACGTGCTGCTGGTCCGCATCGACCTCGAAGACGCCGATCCGTTCCGTGAGGTGGTGCAGCGGACGTGGGCTGCGCTGCGCGAAGCGACCGCGCACGGTCACGAGCCGCTGGGATGGTGGGTCGAGCATGCCGCCGCGGCGAACGGTGGGGACGTCGTGGCGCCCTACAGCTCGGTGTACTGCAACATGATCCATCTCCAAGAAGAGATCCTGCACCTCGACGGCGTCGAGGTCACCCGCCTGGAACATCCCGACCACGACCGCAACCGCTTCGCCGTCAACGACGTCAACCTGCTGCTGCGCCCTGTGTATCCGTCCGATCGTGCGCGGCATCCGGCCTGGCAGCCGGGTGGCCTGGTGGCCGAGTGGCGCCTGCGGAGCGACCGGTACCGCGCTGCGACGGCCCAGCGCTTGGCCCGGCGATTTCGCGCGCTGTGCCGCGGCGTCGGGCGCGGCTCGTGAACGGCGCGTCGATGCCCGCCTACTCTTCGGGCTCGAAGTCGTGCGCGGCCATCATCGCCTTCAGCGTGCCGTCGCGCTGGACGCGGGTGAGGAAGCGATCGAGATACGGCAGCAGATCGCTGCGCGGCGCGACCGCCACGCCGTAGTCGACCGCTGCCGGCAGCCGCAGGGCGATGTGGAGCGCTTCGTCGAGCGCGCGGTAGCTGGCGAGCGCGCGCTTCGCCGAGCGCAGCGACGCGATGGTGAAGTCGGCGTCGCCGTCGGCGACGGCGGTGAAGGTCTCGAGCGGGAAGACGGCGGCATGGCGGCGCAGATCGGGAATGTCGGCGCGCAGCAGCACCTCTTCGTGGATCGTGCCGCTGACCACCGACGCGCGCAGTCCGCGCAGCGACGCGAGCGCGTCCACCGTGCGCCAGCGCGGCGTGACGATCGCCTCGGACGAGGTCAGGTACGGCGTCGAAAAGCGCACCTGCTGGCGGCGCGTGTCGGTGCTGGCGAGCGCGTTGGCGATCAGGTCACCCTCGCCGCGCAGCAGCGCCGGGATGAGCGCGGCGAAGGTGCTGCGCACCGGGCGAACGGTGAGCGTGACGCCGAGTTCGTCGGCGAAGCGTCGCATCAGGTCGATGTCGATGCCGGCGTAGCGGTCGATGCCGTCCGGCCCGAGCTCGCGCACCATCGTGCGCACGAACGAGCTCTCCTCGTGCGGGAAGCAGAGCATCACCAGCGTGCCGCGCGCCTGGATCGCAGCGAGCGTGCCCGCGGTCCCAGGATCGATTGTGATCGGGTCGGTTGCGGTCGCGTCGTCGGCGCTCGGGCGGTCGGCGGCGCGCGCTGGCACGTCCGCGCTTCCCATCGATCCGAGCAGCAGCGCACCGCTGACGAGCAGAACAGCAAAGATGACGCGCAGTCTACGATTCATTCCTGAATCTTAGCAGCTGTCATGGAAATCCTGACGCAGCCGGCCGGTCTCCAGCGCTGCGACACGCGGGACGATGCGGGCCCAGAGGGCGTCTTGTCATGCCGAACGCATTTCCGTATTCTCGTTTTGAGTCGAGCGATCGACTCGTTCGTTTCCGCTGCGCAGCGTCGCGCATCGACGAGGTTCCCAGACCGCTGGGCGCGCGCATTCGGCTTTCGTCAGGAGATTTCCCGTGTCCATGTCCCACGCCGCCGCGCCGCCGGTGCCCGCCACCGACGACGAACACACGTCCACGCTCAGCGCCTGGAGCGACGCGGCGATCCGCGCCGTCCACGATCTGCCGCTGCCCGAGCTGCTCTACCGCGCCCAGACCGTTCACCGCGCGCATCACGATCCGCGTGAGGTGCAGCTCTGTACGCTGCTCAGCATCAAAACCGGCG
>JBCCOR010000119.1:0-10245 GCA_039025295.1 Acidobacteriota bacterium | reverse complement strand
GCCGTAGCCCGGCGCGTTGTTCTCTCCGAAGTGAATGTGGGTGGTCACGCCGCCGTTCGCGTGTCCTTGGACATGGCCGATGCGCGCCATGGGAACGACGCACAGCCGGTCGGCGGATTGGACGCTCATGAACCGCAGCTCGACGATTTTCTCGCTGCCGTCGCCGGTTCGGAACCGTTCGAAATCGACCCGGCTCTGTGCGATGTAGTCGTGGAGCTGATCGTTGCGGTCCAAGGTATCGAGCACGTCGCGGTCGGGCTGCAGGAAGAGCCCGCGCCCCGCGACGCCCAACTTGTGCTTCCACACGAAATCGCCGTAGCCGATCTCCCCGCGCCGTAGATGCGCGGCGATTTCCGACAGTTCGAAACAGGGCGGGTTGAGCGCGTGCGCGAGATAGGGCTGGATGTGCTTGGAGATTTCGAAATTCTTGCCGGGATGATTGACGTGGATCATGTCCGCGTAGGCGCGATCGAAGCGAAATCCCCAGCGGTCGGCGCGGTGTGGATAGCCATCTTCTTCCATGGCCTCCATCGCCAGGGTTCGATGGTAGAGGCGCCGCACCTTTTTCGACGTCGGCGCGCCCGCTTCGCTCGGGTACCAGAGACCGCCCGCCTGCTCCCGAATCCAGCGCGTGTCGACGACGTCGATCCCCACGTCCAGCTCGCGCTGGGTGGCATACAGCTCGAATCGGGTCTTCTGTTGATCGAGGTCGCGATCCGCGATGACGATGCCCTCCGTCTCGCCGTCCGCGATGATCGCCCGATTCAGATCGACGAAGTCCTGCCAGGACGTCTCGGGATCGTGAACGAACACCCGCAGATCGGACGACGACAGGGACGTCTGCAGGAATCGACCGATGAAGGCCGCCGTGACGGCATAGGTGACGTTGGACTGCACCTCGATGATGCGCAGCCCGTCTTCCGTGACCGCAGCGTCGAAGTAGCCGAACGGGATCCCGCGCGCTCGGTCGAACGGCGGCAGGTTCGCATCCGGCGGTTGAAAACCTTCCGGCAGCGGCAGCCGGGGGAAGCGTCCTGCCTGCGCGCCGTGAAGAATGGCGCGAACGAGTCGATCAAACGTGTCGGCCGCCGTGCGGCGCAGGCCCACGAAATACTCGGCGATGCGCATCGAACCGCCGTCCGATGGGCCGTTGAGGAAGCCGTAGCGACGGCGAAGTTCTTCGACGAGATCCGCGTAGATCGGCTCGGGAATCCGCTCGAGAAAAAGATCACCGCTGCGGCTTTCTACGCGGTCTTGATGGTGCGTCGCATAGCTCATTGTTGCAACACTCATTGCTGGAAGTCTGGGCACCGAAAGTCCTTACGCGGTTCATCGTAGCCGCTGGTTGCGACTTCTTCAAGCCGCTGATCGCAACCGCGTTCACCGCGCATCGACCCGCCGATCGTGCGCGGGCGATGGCGCGCTGCGCCTGCGGAAGACGCCCCGGTGTACCATCCGGGCATGGGATGGATCTCCGTCGTCTTCGCCCACCGGGTGATCGACATCGCCGCGCGCAGCGCGCCGGACGGCGACGCCCTGCGCAGCCGGCTGCTGCGCGCCGTGAACCTCGATCCTGCGGCATGCGTCGATCCCGAGCAGCAGATCAGCGACACCGATTTCTTCGGCCTGCTGGAGCGCATCGCGGAACAGATCAAACGCGGACGGGACGTCGCGCTGCGCGTGGGCGCCTCGATGCGCTGCGACGACTACGGCGCCTTCGGCCTGGCCTTCAAGTCGGCGATCGATCTCGAGAGCGCGTACGTGCGCGTCGAGCGGTACGGTCGAATCGTGACCAGCATCGCGAACTTCCGCGTCGTGCACGGCGCCGATTCGGCGTTCATGGAGGTCATTCCGGGCGACAGCGCGCGTCTGGGGCTGCGCATGACGAACGAGCTCGCGCTCGGCGCGGCCACCGCCCTCAGCCGGGAGGTCGGCCAGCCTGACTTCACGCCCCGCGCGGTCCACATCGCGCACGCGGCGCCGGACGACACATCCGCATTCGAGGCGCACTTTCGCTGCCCCGTTCATTTCGGCGCGGCGCGCGATGCGCTCGAGATGACCCACGACCGACTGCGTCAACCCAACCGCCTCGGCGACACGTCGCTCTCCCGATTCTTCGATGCGTATCTCGACGATGCGCTGGCCACGCTGCCCGAGGACAGCGACTTGGCGCGTCGCGTGCGCGCCGAGATCGCGCAGGCGCTGAGCGAGGGCGTGCCCACGCTTCCGCACATGGCCGCGCGGCTGGGCATGAGCGTCCGAACCCTGCAGCGACGCCTGGGCGCGGCAGGGTTCAGCTACCGGGATCTGGTCGACGAGGTCCGGCAGGAGCTCGCCCGCCGCCTGCTCCGCCAGACCGACTACGGCCTCGCGGAGATCGCCTTTCTGACCGGATTCTCCGAGCAGAGCGCGTTTCATCGGGCGTTCGGCCGGTGGACGCAGCAGACCCCGCGGTCCTATCGGGAAGCTGCGAGGGCGCGGCCGGCCTGAACGGCCCCGAGCGATCCGGATCGCCAGAGGATCGCGAGCCCGATGGCGGCGACGATCAGCTCGATCACAGTCGCGCCGACCAGTCCACTCGACGGCATGCCGTCAAGGCCGAGGCCAAGGAGACGGGCCAAGCCGAACGAGCCGTAGACCAGCACCGTGAGCACCATCGCCAGGGACCGCAGCGCGCGCCGGAAGGCCCCGAGGAGAATGAGGATCGCACTGGCGGTCAGGAGTCCGCCGGGAGCGCGGACCTCGGACAGCAGGCTGGGATCGCTGCCGAGGACGATGCCGTTGCCGGCATGGAAAGCACGCGGGACGAGCAGGACCGCGCTGCCGATGCCCAGCAGCAGCAGGCCGGAGAGAAAGAGAAAGACCGCGGTGAGCCGGCTGTTCATGCTGCGATCCTCCAGGCCTCGGTGCGTGCGACCCTGCGGGCGAAGGTCGAGAAGTCGTTGGGCGATCGCCCGAGTGCTCGCTGGACGCCGTCGACCCAAGGGGCGCTCAGGATCGGCTCGGTCGGCGACAGCGGAGAATGCGCTTTCTTCATGATGGTCTCCTTGAGTGGTTGGTCAAGCACGTACTCAGTGTGCCTGCACCCGTCGGAGACCGTCTTGACGGCCGATGCCATTGCGTTGACCCGCCGTGCCATTCCGCTCGGGCGGCGCGCGTCCACCTCAGCCTGCCGCCCAAGACCTCCAGCGCTTCCGGATGAGACTGCGATGACCACAAACTTTGTTCTCATTGACATCGGCTGAACAGAAAATTACCCTACGATCTGATCCAATGGTTTCCATGGGCCAAGAACTTCGCGCTTCTCTCTGCAGGAAACAGCCGAAGCGAGTGGCATTCGTCGCTCCCATCCACGCCGAGCCAGCCTCCCTCTCACCTGCAAAAACGGAGTCCTCATGTCCAACACTGCCCACATCGCCTGCCAACAGTTCAGCATTCAAGGCGCTGGAGAGACCATCCGCGCCGTCACCGAGCGGAAAGACGTCTTCAGTCCGCCGCACCACGGTCCGCGCAACATTCCGATCACGGTCCACCTCTGCGAAGGCAGTGCGTTCAGCTACACCCATTTCCCGATCGTACGAACCGGGCGCTACGCGATCTACGTCGACACCCCGGGCGTCTTTGCGGGCATGGTGTACGGCGGTACGAATCAGAACACCGGCACCGGAACCATCATCGACTTCGAGCCCACGAGCACCGGCGGATGCGAGGCGTTCGCGGCAGGCTTCGTCAGCGCCGGCGAGATCATCTTCACGCAGGACGATCCGCAGCCCATCGCGCTGAAGTTCGCGAACGGGGACCATGGCGGCAAGTCGATCCGCTACATCGTTTCGCTTTTCGAAGGCTGATCCAGCCGCGAGAGGATGCGCCTTCCCGCGCCTCGACGCAGGACGCGGGAGGGCGTCGGTATCGGTCGCCGGTAGGGTCCAGTATCGACGAGGAGACTCAATCCCGGGAGCGTTCCGCCTTGTGGTCGTAGGCCGGATCCCAATCCAGTTCGCCAAAGCGTTCCAAGATGCCGACCTGCTCACGGCGGGCGATGAGCTCCTTCAAAGCCAGGGTCACGGCAGCGGTCTTGGTCTTCGCGCCGCTGACCTTGACGGCTCGTTCGAGCAGCTCGGGATCGATTGCCAGGACCGTGGCCACAGATGACCCTACGGCTGGTGCTCAGAGCGCAGCAGATCGAAGATCGTCTTGACCGGCGCGAACGTCGCCGCCGGCACCTCGACGAAGACCGTCAGCCAGCCCGCCATCGCGCCGTTCCACAGGCCCGGGCGCTCGAGCGCGCGCAGCGGACGGCCGTCGAGGGATTTGTCGGCGACGAACGCGGTCTGCGGATCGACGTAGCGCGCGAGATCGTAGGGCGCACCCGCGCGGTCGCGCAGGGCGCACGCCAGATCGACCGGGTTGAAGTGGGTCGCCCCGGCGACGATCGCGGCCTGCGCCGGATCGTCGCTGTCGATCTGGGCGCTCTCGACGATCTGCCGGCGCACCCGGCCCGACGCGCCGCGCACCCAGTAGGGCCCGCCGCCGGGCTCGCCCTCGTTCGGCACCATGCCGCACACCCGCAGCGGACGATCGAGGGCGTCGCGCAGGGCCGCGGCGAGATCCGACGACGACGCGTCGGCGCGCTCGCGGATCTCGGGCACGCCGAGCCCGTCGGCGACGAAGTCGAGCACGTCGGCGCGCCAGCGCGGGTCGTCGAGGATCTCGACATCCTCGTCGAGCCGGTCGAGGACGTTGTGAATGCGCGCCTGCAGCTCGGCCAGCAGGCCGAGCAGGCGACGTTGCCAGCGCACGACGACGCCGCGGTGCTGCGGCGGCTGGACGTTGTCGATGTTGCGGATCAGGACCAGATCGGCGGCCGCAGAACCGGTCGCCAGCGCGTGCAGGTTGTCGATCAGCGCGCCGTGGCCGCCGGGCCGGAAGAGCAGATCGCCGCTGGCGGCGCGCATCGGCGCGTCGTCGGCACCGAGCGCGAGGGTGTCGGTCGACGGCCGCTGCACCGAGAAGCCGACGTCGAAGGTCACGCCGAGTTCCTCGGCCAGCGTCGGCGCCAGGCCCTGGGCGAGCGCCTCGTCGAAGGCCGATCGATGCGCCGCGCCGACCGTGACGTGCGCGCGCACGCGGCCGGCGTCGTCGGCAAGATGCCCGGCCGCCTCAGCGAGATGCTCGTCGAAGGCGGTGCGCGCCACGCCGTCGACGACGTGGAAGGGAATCAGCGCCTTGGGCCGATCCGCGAGCCCCAGGCCCGACGCGGTGCGGTCGCCGTCGGCATCGCCCGCACCGCCGAGCAGGACGTCGAGCACCGGCGCCGGATCGCCGGCCTCGGCGGCGCGGTCGAGGGCATCGGCGCCGCCCGGCCAGATCGCCGCCAGCGCGGCGTAGAACGGAAAGCGACGCAGCTCGCGCAGCAGGCGGCGCGCGGGGATCGGATCGCCGCCTGCGCGCGCGCGCAGCAGCGTGTGGAACATGCGCGTCGCCGCGCCCGACGCCGGCACCATCTTGGTCACCCGCCCCGCCGCCACGACGCGGTCGGCGGCGGCCTCGAGGCGCGCGTGCTCGTGGGTTTCGAGCGCGCGGATGCCGTCGCCGCGTACGCAGGCGCGCACCAGATCAGCGGGCGGCGGCGGATCGCGCAGGAGCGCGAGCTGGCGCTCGGCTTCGTCGATCGTCAGGCCGTGCGCTTCGATCTCGCGCCGGGCGTCGGCAGCCAGCGCCTCAGCCATGGCCGGGCGTCCAGCGCGGCAGCTTGTCGGCCTCGCGCAGCGCCGCCAGGGTCGGCGCGGCCGCGTCGCGGCCGGAGAGCAGGGGCTCGGCGAGCGGCCATTCGACGCCGATCTCGGGATCGTTCCACACCGCGCTGATCTCGTCGGCCGGATCGTAGAGATCGGTGCATTTGTATTCGACCTGCGCCGGCGCGTCGCCGACCACGCAGAAGCCGTGCAGAAAGCCCTCGGGCACCCACAGCTGATGGAAGTTCTCGGCGGTCAGGGTCGCCCCGACCCAGCGGCCGAAGGTCGGCGAGCCAACGCGGACGTCGATCGCGACGTCGAAGATCGCGCCCTCGACCGCGCGCACCAGCTTGCCCTGCGGACTGTGCAGCTGGCCGTGCAGACCGCGCAGCGTGCCGGGACGCGAGCGCGAGTGGTTGTCCTGCACGAAGCGCGCGGTGATCCCGCCGTCGGCGTACTTCTGCGCGTGGTAGGTCTCGAGAAAGAAGCCCCGCGCGTCGCCGTGGACCGCGGGCTCGACCCGAATCACCTCGGGCAGACCGTCCATGCGCACGAAGTTCACGACGATGCCTCCTGCGCGTCGGCGTCGGCGTCGGCGTCGAGGCCGAGGCGCTCGCGGTCGTAGCGATCGCCCTGCACCGCGCGGCACCAGTCGCGATGGTCGAGGTACCAGCGGACGGTGGCGCGCAGGCCGCTGGTGAAATCGTGCGCGGGCGTCCAGCCGAGCTCGTTGTGCATCTTCGAGGCGTCGATCGCATAGCGCTGATCGTGGCCGGGCCGGTCGGCGACGAAGGTCTTGAGTTCGACGTAGTGCGCGAGTTCGCGGTCGGCGAGCTGCGGATTCTCGCCCGGCGGCAGCATCTCCTGCACCAGCGCGGCGATCGCGTCGACCACGGCGACGTTGGTGCGCTCGCTGTCGCCGCCGAGGTTGTATTTCTCGCCCGGCCGGCCCGCTTCGAGCACGCGCAGGATGCCGCGGCAGTGGTCTTCGACGTGCAGCCAGTCGCGCACGTTCTCGCCCGTGCCGTAGATCGGCAGCGGCCGACCCTCGACGCAGTTGAGGATCATCAGCGGGATCAGCTTCTCGGGATACTGGAACGGCCCGTAGTTGTTCGAGCAGTTGGTGATCAAGACCGGCAGGCCGTAGGTTTCGCCGTAGGCGCGCACCAGATGATCGGCCGACGCCTTCGACGCCGCATAGGGCGAGTTGGGGGCGTAGGCCGTGGTCTCGTGGAACAGGCCGGTCGGGCCGAGCGAGCCGTAGACCTCGTCGGTCGACACGTGCAGGAAGCGGAACGCGTCGCGGGCGTCGCCCTCGCGCGACGCATGCAGGCGCCGCGCGGCGTCGAGCAGCTCGAAGGTGCCGACGATGTTGGTCTGGATGAACGCGCCCGGGCCGTCGATCGAGCGATCGACGTGGCTCTCGGCGGCGAAGTTGACCACCGCGTCGGGCGGATGGGCGTCGAAGAGCGCCGCCACGTCGCCCGACGCGGCGATGTCGCCGCGCACGAAGCGGTAGCGCGGATGCGATTCGACGTCGCGCAGGTTCTCGAGACTGCCGGCGTAGGTCAGCTTGTCGAACACGACGATCTCGGCGTCGGTGTGCGCGAGGGCAAGGCGGACGAAGTTGGCGCCGATGAAACCGGCACCACCCGTGACGATCACGCGATTCACGTGCTGGAACTCCTGGGGTGTTGGCAACCGCGCGCGGGCTGCGCGCGTCGCGGCAGTATACCGAGCCCCCATCTGCGCGCACAGGTCTGTGCGCACGGGTCAACGCGCACAGGTCAACGCGCACAGGTCGACGCGCACCGACCGCCGCGCATAGGATCGTCGCCGCATGGACCCGCTGCACGCCATCATCCTTGGCCTGATCCAAGGCATCACCGAATTTCTGCCGATCAGCTCGTCGGCCCATCTCATCCTGGCGCCCTATCTCTTCGGCTGGGACGACCAGGGCCTGGCGTTCGACATCGTCGTCAACGCCGGCACGCTGCTGGCGGCGCTGCTCTATTTCCGCGACGATCTGCGCCGCGCGATCGCCCACGTCGGTCCGCTGCGCGACGCCGCCAGCCGCACGCGCCCGGGCGTGCTGTTCGCGGTCGCGATCGGCACCGTGCCGGTGGTCATCGTCGGGCTGCTGTTCTACGACTTCTTCGCCACCAAAGCGCGCAATCCGCAGCTGATCGCGTGGACCTCGATCATCTTCGCGCTCGCCCTCGCCTGGGCCGATCACACGGCGCGCGGCACGCGGCCGCTCGAGCGCGTGCGGCGGCGCGATGCGATCACGATCGGCCTGGCGCAGGCGGCGGCGCTCCTGCCCGGCACGTCGCGCTCGGGCATCACGCTCACCGCCGGCCTGATGCTCGGCCTCGAGCGCACGGCGGCGGCGCGCTTCTCCTTCCTGCTCGCGATCCCGGTCGGCCTGACCGCGCTCCTCAAAGATCTGATCGACATCCTGCGCGGCGAAGCCCTCGGCGTCCACGAGCCGCTCGCGCTGGCGCTCGGCTTCGTCGCCGCGGCGATCTCGGCCTACGCCGTCATCGGCGGTTTGCTCGCCTGGATGCGGCGCCACACGCTCAACATCTTCGTGGTATACCGCATCGCGCTGGGCATTGCGCTACTGATCGTCTTCGGCCCATCGCCGGGCTGAACGTTACGATTCCTGCAAGAAAACCGAACGGTCGGCTTGACACTTGCCAAAGCGGCGAGATAGCGTCTTGATTGCGAGGGGGCAAAATCCTCCTCTCATCCCTCCCAACGAGGGGCGCCCAAGACGCGTCCCTCCTTTTTTTTGCCCAAAATTCGCCGATCATCCCGCGCCGCCGCCCGTCTCGGTCGCGGCGCGCAGCTGCGCCGTGAGCAGCGTCTGGCGGCGCGACGCCTCGCGCGTCCGCACCGCACGCTGCAGCGCGCGACGACTGCCGACGACCACCACGAAGCGGCGTCCGCGGGTGATCGCGGTGTAGAGCAGGTTGCGCTGCAGCATGATGAAGTGCTGGTCGTGCAGCACGACCACGACGAAGGGAAACTCGCTGCCCTGGCTCTTGTGGATGGTCGAGGCGTAGGCGAGGGTGAGGTCGTCGAGCGCGCTGTCGTCGTAGGGCACCGGCCGGCCGTCGACGTCGACCAGCAACCGCGGCGGCGGTTTGTCGTCGTCGGACGACGGCGGCTTGCGCGGCAGCACCGCGCGCACGCGGCCGATGTCGCCGTTGTAGACGTCGAGATCGTAGTTGTTGCGCAGCTGCATGACGCGGTCGCCAGCGCGCAGTTCGCGCCCGCCGCGCGCGAGCGTGGGGCCCGACTCGGGATTGAGCACGCGCTGTAGCTGTTCGTTGAGCGCTTGCGTGCCGAGCGGACCGCGGCGCATCGGCGTCAACACCTGCAGATCGCGGCGCGGATCGACGTCGAAGCGGCGCGGAATGCGGTTCTTGACGATCTCGAGCACGGTCTCGACCACGGCCTCGGGCCGGGCGCGGTGGAGAAAGAAAAAGTCGCGCGACGGATCGCGGGCGTCCGGGCCGTCGATCTCGGGCATCTCGCCCGCGCGCACGCGATGCGCGCTGGTGACGATGCGGCTCGCCTGCGCCTGGCGGAAGATCGTCGTCAGGCGCTCGACCGGCACCGCGCCGCTGTCGATCAAATCGCCGAGCACGCGCCCCGGGCCGACGCTCGGCAGCTGATCGACGTCGCCCACCAGGATCAGGCGCGCGTCGTCGGGCAGCGCCTCGAGCAGGCAGCGGGTCAGAACGACGTCGAGCATCGACGCCTCGTCGACGATCACGAGATCGGTTTCGAGCGGCGCGTCGGCGTCGTGGGCGAACGCGCCCAGGCGCGGATTCCAGGCGAGCAGGCGGTGCAGGGTGCGGCCCTCGACGCCGGTCGCCTCGGTCAGCCGCTTGGCGGCGCGGCCGGTCGGGGCGGCGAGATGCAGGCGCAGGCCGGCGCGCCGCAGCACGTGGACGATGCCGCGTACGAGCGTGGTCTTGCCCGTGCCGGGTCCGCCGGTGATCACCAGCACGCGGCTGTCGAGCGCGCGCACGAGCGCCCGGCGCTGACCGGGATCGAGGGTCAGGCCGGCGTCGTCCTGATAGGCCGCGATGGCGGCATCGTGCGACGGCGGCGCGCCGTCGTCGGCGCTGCCGCCCGCCGCGAGCGTCGCCAGTCGCGCGGCGACCGCGTGCTCGGCCTCACGCAGCGTGCACAGCGCGATCCGCGGCGCGCCGTCGGCGGTCGCGGGATCGCGCGCGAGCAGGGCCGCGTCGTCGACGCGCACGGCGTGCGCGGCGTCGAGCAGCTGGACGAGGCCGGCCCGAACGGCCGCTTCCGGCACCGCCAGCTGCGCGGCCGTCTCGGCGCAGAGCGCGGCTTCGGGCATCAGCGTGTGGCCGACGTCGGCCGCGGTCTGGAGCCGATGATGCAGGCCGGCCGCGGCGCGCACGGGCGCGTGGGGCGCGATGCCGACCGCCTGGGCGTTGCGGTCGGCGGTGAGAAAGCCAACGCCGTGAAT
>JBCCOR010000118.1:0-10255 GCA_039025295.1 Acidobacteriota bacterium | reverse complement strand
GCGGCACCGGCGCGCGGCCTGGTGATGAAGCGCATGGCCGGCCTCGAGGGCATGGCCGTCGAGCCGGGCATGGAGCTCTTCCACATCGCCGATCTCTCGACCCTGTGGCTGTCGGTCGAGCTCTTCGAAGATCAGCTCGCGCTGGTGCGCGAGGGCATGCAGGCCGAGATCGCGCTGCCGTATTTCCCCGGCGAGACCTTCCGCGGACGGGTGCGCTTTCTCGAACCGGCGCTGTCGGAGGCGACCCGCACGGTGCGCGCCCGCATCGAGGTGCCCAACCGCAGCGGTCGGCTGCGCAAGGGCATGTACGCCACGGTGACGCTGGCGCCGGTCGTCGTGCGCGACGCGCTGACGGTGCCGCGCGGCGCGGTGCTGCGCACGGGTCAGCGCGACGTTGTGGTGATGGCGCTCGGCGCGGGGCGCTTCGCGCCGCGCGACGTGGTCGTCGGCGTCGAAACCGACGACGTCGTCGAGATTCGCAGCGGCCTCGACGCGGGCGTCTCGGTGGTCACGTCGGCGCAGTTCCTGCTCGACGCCGAGTCGCGCCTGCGCGACGCCGTGCGCGCGCGCGTCGGCGCCAGCCGCGATGCGACCCACATCGGCCACGACGGTCACACGGGTCACGACGGTCACGCGGACCACGACGGTCACGCGGACCACGACGGTCACGCGGACCACGCTGGGCACGGCGGTCACACGGGCCACGACGGTCAAGGCCGCTGAGGCTGCTGCGATGCTCAACCGCCTGATCGCCGCGTCGCTCGAACATCGCGGCCTCGTCCTGATCGCCGCGCTGCTCGCCGCGCTCGGCGGCGTCTGGGCGATCGCCGACACGCGGGTCGACGCCATTCCCGATCTCTCCGACGTCCAGGTGATCCTCTACACGCCGTTCCCGGGTCAGGCGCCGCAGGTGGTCGAAGACCAGGTGACCTACCCGATCACGTCGAAGATGCTGGCCGTGCCCGGCGCCGAGACGGTGCGCGGCTACTCGTTCTTCGGCGTGTCGTTCGTCTACGTCATCTTCGAAGACGGCACCGATCTCTACTGGGCGCGGGCGCGCGTGCTCGAGACGCTCGCGGGGCTGACCGACGCGCTGCCCGCGGGCGTTGCGCCCCGGCTCGGCCCCGACGCCACGGGCGTCGGCTGGGCGTTCATGTACGCGCTCAACGCGCCCGAGCGCTCGCTCGCTGAGCTGCGCAGCCTGCAGGACTGGTACCTGAAGTTCGGCCTGACGGCGGTCGAGGGTGTGGCCGAGGTGGCGTCGATCGGCGGCTTCGTGCGGCAGTACCAGGTCGAGGTCGATCCGGTGCGGCTGCGCGCCTACGACGTCGATCTGCAGGCCGTCAAGCGCGCGATCCAGCAGTCGAACCTCGACGTCGGCGGCCGCGTGCTGGAGATGGCCGAGCGCGAGTTCATGGTCCGCAGCCGGGGCACGATCGGCAGCGTGCGCGATCTGGAAACGGTGGTGCTCAAGGCCGCGCCTGGCGGCGTGCCCGTGCTGCTCCGCGACGTCGCCCGCGTCGCGCTCGGACCCGACATGCGGCGCGGCTTGGCCGACTGGAACGGCGAGGGCGAAACCGTCGGCGGCATCGTCGTCGTGCGCGCCGGCGCCGACGTCCGCGCCACGATCGCGCGCGTCAAGGCGCGCCTCGCCGAGCTCGAAGCCGGTCTGCCCGACGACGTCGAGCTCGCCGTGGCCTACGACCGCAGCGGCCTGATCGATCGCGCGATCGCGACCCTGACCGACACCCTGATCGAGGAGCTGATCGTCGTCGCGCTGGTCTGCCTCGTCTTCCTCTTCCACGTGCGCTCGGCGCTCGTCGCCGTCCTCTCGGTGCCGCTGTCGATCCTGCTGGCGTTCGTCCTGATGCGCTGGCAGGGCCTCGGCGCCGACATCATGTCGCTCGGTGGCATCGCGATCTCGATCGGCGTCCTGGTCGACGCGGCGATCATCATGGTCGAGAACGCCCACAAGCATCTCGAAGCCGACCGCGGACGGCGCAGCCACGCCGCGATCATCCTGCGCGCGGCGCAGGAGGTCGGGCCGACGCTCTTCTTCACGCTGCTGATCATCACCGTGTCGTTCCTGCCGGTCTTCACGCTGCAGGATCAGGAAGGACGCCTGTTCCGCCCGCTGGCCTTCACCAAGACGTACACCATGGCGATGGCGTCGATTCTGGCCGTGACCGTGGTGCCGGTGCTGATGTTCTTCTTCGTGCGCGGCCGCATCTGGGGTGAGGATCGTCATCCGGTCTCGCGCCTGCTGGCGTGGCTGTACACGCCGGTGCTCGACGCCGCGCTGCGCTGGCGCTGGCTGGTGATCGTCGGCGTGATCGCGGCGCTCCTGGTGACGGTGATTCCGCTGCGGCAGATCGGCTCGGAGTTCATGCCGCCGCTGTGGGAGGGCGATCTGCTCTATATGCCGACGACCCTGCCGGGCGTGTCGATCACCAAGGCGCGCGAGATCCTGCAGCAGACCGACAAGATCATCCGCACCTTCCCCGAGGTGGAATCGGTTTTCGGCAAAGTCGGCCGCGCCGACACCGCCACCGATCCGGCGCCGCTGTCGATGATCGAAACCACCATCGTGCTGAAGGATCCGTCGCAGTGGCGGCCGGGGATGACGCGCGAGAAGCTGATCGCGGCATTCGATCGGGCGGTGCAGATCCCGGGCCTGACCAACGCCTGGACGATGCCGATCAAGACCCGCATCGACATGCTGTCGACCGGCATCCGCACGCCGATCGGCATCAAGCTCGGCGGCCCGGATCTGGCGGTGCTCGAGCGCCTGGCGCGCGAGGTCGAGACGGCGGTCAGGCCGCTCGCCGGCACGCGCTCCGCCTACGCCGAGCGCGTGATGGGCGGCACGTACCTCGACGTCGACATCGACCGCCGCGCCGCCGCGCGCTTCGGCCTGCGGATTCAGGACGTGCAGGACGTCATGCGCACCGCGATCGGCGGCATGACCATCGCCTACACGGTCGAGGGGCTCGAGCGCTATCCGATCAATCTGCGCTATCCGCGCGCGCTGCGCGACAGCCCGCAGGCGCTCGAAGCGGTGCTGGTGGCGACGCCCGGCGGCGGCCACGTGCCGCTGCGCCAGGTGGCCGCGCTGACCATCCGCGACGGTCCGCCGGGCATCAAGTCGGAGGACGCCCGGCCGAACGCGTGGGTCTACGTCGATCTCGACGACGTCGACGTCGGCACGTGGGTGGCGCGCGCCCAGCGCGCGGTCGCCGCCGAGGTCACGGTGCCGCCGGGCTACACGATCTTCTGGTCGGGCCAGTACGAGGCGATGCAGCGCGCCGAGGCGCGGCTGCTGCGCATCGTGCCGATCACGCTCCTGCTGATCGTCTTGATTCTCTACGCGCATACGAAATCGCTGATCAAGACGGCGATCGTGCTGTCGGCGATTCCCTTTGCGCTGATCGGCTCGATCTGGCTGCTCGCCGCGCTCGACTATCAGCTGTCGGTCGCGGTCGCGGTCGGCCTGATCGCCCTGGCGGGCCTGGCGGCCGAGAACGGCGTCGTCATGCTGCTCTATCTCGATCTGGCCTATGCGCGCTGGCAGGCCGAGGGGCGCATGCGCACCTACGCCGATCTGCGCGCGGCGATCGATCACGGCGCGGTGCGCCGCATCCGGCCGAAGATGATGACCGTCGCCGCGACCTTCTTCTCGCTGGTGCCGATCCTGTGGGCGACCGGCACCGGCGCGGACGTCATGCGGCGCATCGCGGCGCCGATGGTCGGCGGCGTGTTCACCTCGTTCGTGGCCATCCTGATCGTCTTTCCGGCGATCTACTTCATCTGGCGCAGCCGCGATCTCGCGCCGAGCGCGCTTTTCGCGGCCGACGGCGACGATGGTGCGGTTTAGACTGGTCATACGCGCGATGAACCGCGCGGAACCCGACGAGGAGACGATGAATGCATGATGCGGCTGCATCGCAGGGCGCGCCCAGCGATGCCGACAGCGACGCGCTGAGGATCGACCCGTGCTGCGGCACGCAGATCGATGCCGCGACGGCGCGCGTCGCGCCCGAGGCCGACGGCGATGCGCACGCGGCGTCCTGCGGCACGGGCAGCCGCGGCCCGCACGCGCAGGCTTCAGCGTGCCGCGCTGAGCCCGACGAGCCCGCCGAGCCGTCGGGCTGCTGCCACGGCGGCGGCGCAGCTGCTGCGGGCGTCGACGCCGGTTCCGCCGATGCGCAGCCTGCCGAGCCGTCGGGCTGCTGCCACGGCGGCGCTGCGGCGGCTTATGCCGACGCCGGCCTGGCCGATCCCGACGGGGCGTACATCTGCCCGATGTGCCCGACGGTGCGCCAGCGTGATCCGGGCAGCTGTCCGCTGTGCGGCATGGCGCTCGAGCCCGAGGCGCCAAGCCTCGACGACGGCGACGATCCCGAGCTGATCGACATGACCCGGCGCTTCGTCTTCGCGGCGCTCCTCTCGCTGCCGGTTCTTGCGCTGGCCATGGGACCGATGCTGCTGGGCGACGCGTTTGCCGGCGGGCTCTCGTCGCGCGCGCGCGCGCTCGCCGAGCTGCTGGTCGCGACCCCGGTGTGCCTCTACGCGGCGTGGCCGTTCTACGGGCGCGCCTGGCGCTCGGTGGTCAACCGCAGCCTCAACATGTTCACCCTGATCGGCCTGGGCGTCGCCGTGTCGTACGGCTACAGCGTGGTCGCGGCGCTCGCGCCCGGCGTTTTCCCCGACGCCTTTCGCGACGCCGACGGCCGGGTGGGCGTCTACTTCGAGGCGGCGGCGGTGATCGTCACGCTGGTGCTGCTCGGCCAGGTGCTCGAGCTGCGCGCGCGCAAGCAGACCGGCGAGGCGATCCGTTCGCTGCTCGGCCTCGCCGCCGACACGGCCCGCCGCATCGGCCCCGACGGCGAGGAGGCGGACGTGCCGCTCGACGCGGTCGCGGTCGGCGATCGTCTGCGCGTGCGCCCGGGCGAGAAGGTGCCGGTCGACGGCGCGGTGGTCGACGGCGCGAGCGCGGTCGACGAGTCGATGGTCACCGGCGAGCCGATGCCGGTGGCGAAGACCGCCGGCGATCGCGTGATCGGTGCGACGGTCAACGGCGCGGGCGGCTTCGTGATGCAGGCCGAGCGCGTCGGCGGCGACACGCTCCTGGCGCGCATCGTCGCGCTCGTCGCCGCGGCCCAGCGCAGCCGCGCGCCGATCCAGCGCGTGGCCGACCGCGGCGCGGGCTGGTTCGTGCCGATCGTGCTCGTGGTCGCGGTCGTGGCGTTCATCGCCTGGGCGCTCGTCGGCCCGGCGCCGCGCATGGCGTTTGCGCTCATCAGCGCGGTGGCGGTGCTGATCATCGCGTGCCCGTGCGCGCTCGGCCTGGCGACGCCGATGTCGATCACGGTCGCCACCGGCCGCGGCGCCCAGCTCGGCGTGCTCTTCCGCAGCGCCGAGGCGCTCGAGCGGCTGGGCGCGGTCGACGCGCTGGTCGTCGACAAAACCGGCACCCTGACCGAAGGGCGGCCGCAGCTGACGACGCTCGAGCCGGTCGACGGCGTCGACGAGAACCGGCTTTTGACGCGGATCGCCACGCTCGAGCGCGCGAGCGAGCATCCGCTCGCCGCGGCGATCGTCGCGGCCGCGCGCGATCGCGATCTGGCGCTGGGCGAGGCATCGTCGTTCGAATCGATCACCGGCCGGGGCGTGCGCGGCCGGGTCGACGATGTCGACGTCGCGCTCGGCAACCGCGCGCTGATGGACGCGATCGACGTCGATCTCGGCGATCTCGTCGCGCGCGCCGAGACGCTGCGCGGCGACGGGCAGACCGTGATGTTCGCCGCGGTCGACGGCGCGCCGGCGGGCCTGGTGGGCGTCGCCGATCCGATCAAGGAAAGCGCGGCCGAGGCGCTCGGGTCGCTGCGCGCGATGGGCCTGTCGATCACCATGCTGACCGGCGACAGCCGCACGACCGCCGAGCGGGTGGCGTGCGAGCTCGGCATCGACGACGTCGTCGCCGAGGTGCTGCCCGCGGAGAAGGCCGCGCACGTCGCGCGGCTGCAGGCCGGCGGCCGGGTCGTGGCGATGGCCGGCGACGGCATCAACGACGCGCCCGCGCTGGCGCGCGCCGACGTCGGCATCGCGATGGGCACGGGCACGGACGTGGCGATGGAGAGCGCGGGCGTGACGCTGGTGAAGGGCGATCTGCGCGGCATCGTCCGCGCGATCCGCCTGAGCCGCGCGGCGATGGCCAACATTCGCCAGAACCTCTTCTTCGCCTTCGTCTACAACGCTTTGGGCGTGCCGGTGGCGGCGGGCGCGCTCTATCCGCTCATCGGCGTGCTGCTCAGCCCGATGCTGGCGGCGGCGGCGATGAGCCTGAGCTCGGTGTCGGTGATCGCCAACGCGCTGCGGCTGCGAACGGTCCAGGTCGATCGCACCGCCTGACGACCGTCGACGCGCCAGCGATGGCAGGGACCTGTGTGGTCTCAGAGCGCCGTGCGCGCGCGCGCTGCCAGGATCTCGGGTAGATGATGCTCAACCCAGTCGCATACGGCACCCAGCTGAGCGGCTGCGCTGTGCCCGAGGGGTGTGAGCGAGTAGCTCACTTGCGGCGGTCGTGTGGGCAGCACCTCGCGGTGGACGAGTCCCTCGTGTTCCAAGCGTCGCAGTGTCTGCGTGAGCATTTTCTGCGTGACCCCTGGAACAGCGCGGCGCAGCTGACCGAAGCGGTGTGGATGGGCGTGAAGGCGCTCGAGAATGAGCGCAGACCACTTGGAAGCGATGAGGCTCAGCAGGTCGCGACACGTGCAGGATGCATCCACTGTTTCACATACGGAATCATCGGCATCGTCGTGCTGCGTGGTTTCCATAAGGTACCTACCTTACATCAAGGTGCGTTCTTTCCCTTCGTAGCCGGCCGTCGGATACTGATTCTCGTCTGTCGCCGAACGTTAACCAACCGTTGAGGAACCCCGAACATGGCGAAACTCACCATCGTGGCAAACATTCATGCGCGGCCCGAAAAAATCGACTTCGTCAAGGCGGAATTGGAGAAGTTGCTCCCGATTATGCTCACCGAAGAAGGCTGTCTGCAGTATGACATGCATCAGAACAACGAAGATCCTGCACACTTTTTGTTCTTCGAAAACTGGACGACGCGTGAGCACTGGCAGAAGCATTTGAAAGCGCCGCATCTGGTCGCGTACATGGCCGCGACGGAGGGGGCAATCGACACGTTCACGCTGCATGAAATGACGCAGGTCGACTGAGGGCGGTTCGAAACGGCGCGTACGTCGATCCTGCGATCGTCCGGCAGGGGCTGCTTGCTGACCGGCACCTTCCGTCGAGCGCGTCGTTGGCAGAAGCGGCGGATTCATGAGCGCCCCGACGCGCTTGATCATCGGGCCGGACGCGGCGGCGCCGCTCGCACGCTAGCGCCGCGGCACGTGGATTGTCGTTTTTCCCTGAATGCGCGCCCCGTCGACGTAAAAATCGCTGTGGTCGTTGGCGTTGAGCGTGACGACGATCGTGTTCTTGCCCGGCGTCAGCCGGCCGAGATGGTGCCAGCTGCCGTAGAGCCGTCCGGCCTTCGCGCCGTTGATGAAGAGATGGCCGTGGCCCTCGTTGGCAACCGGCGCCTGGCCGGTGCGCTCGGGCGTGAATCGCCAGTGGTCGATCGTGACGTGCAGATCGTAGCTGCCGGGCATCTCCTCGACCACCCGCATCGCCGTGATTTCCGGGATGGACGCGGCGTCGCTCAGATCGAACATCTGGACGCCCTGGCCGCTGTGTGCGCGCACCATCGCACCCGTGTACTGCTGGTGAGCCGACCAGCCGTAGACGACGAGGAAGAGCATGGCGACCAGCGCAAAGCTGCTGACCGCAAAGGCGACGCGGCGCGCGAGCGTGTCGTGGATGGCGATGAGCGGCTTGTAGAAGTCGCCCGCGCCGTTGAGCAGAAAGACGACGAGCGTGGCGTGCAGCGGCATATGCCCGATCAGCTCGACCTTGCCGAAGATCATCGTGGTCGAGAAGAAGACGAAGGTGAGCCCAGCCGCCAGCGGTCGGCCGAGCAGGCCGATCAGGAGCATGAACCCGAGGTTGATTTCGACGAACGCGGCGCTCTGGACGAAAAACACCAGAGGTAGGCCGAGCGCCAGCTGCGGATTCTCCTCGAGCACGTGCAGCACCCAGCTCGGGTAGTAGAGCTTCTCGTAGGCCAGCCAGATGAGCGAGAAGCCGACGGTGGCGTAGAGCGCGGGCAGACCGATGCTGCGCAGATGCGGGCGCTCGGATCGACTGACCAGCAGGAACACGCTGATGCCGATGTAGTGGAGGTAGTCGAGCATGTGGAACAGCCCGAACTCGGCGATGGCCCCGAGATAGATCGCGAGGATGCCACCGCCGCCCAGCGCCGCGGTGCGCGGGAAGACCAGCAGCGCGGCGACGACGTACTGCAGCCAGACCAGCGGCTCGAGGTCGGTGCGCAGCTCCGGCGACAGCACCGCGTTGGACGACCACGCGATGAGCAGCACCGCCGCCATGACCACGCGCATCACGCTGACGCTGTGCACGCTGTGGCGGTCGAGCCAGGCGCTGATGCGCTGGTAGATCGACAGGCCGTTGAGTCGTTTGTCGAGCAGCACGACGGCGGCGATGGCCAGCATGCTGAGGACGGCGAGGCCGATGTAGAGCGGGGTGACGACCTCGCGCGTCGTCATCGGCGGCGTGAGGAAGTCGAAATCGGTGAACCACTTGACGTGGCCCCAGGCCGACGGCGTCGGCGCGAGCGCAAGGCAGAGCAGCGCCGCCGCGGCGACGGCGCGCCACGGTGGCTTCATCGAAGCATGCATCATGGATCTCCTCGGGGCTCACAGAGGAGCCCGCGTTGGCGGGGAGCGGGGATCTGGTGCGATTGTTCCGATGAGTGTAGCGGGCGCGCGTCAGTGCGGCGATGCTTCCTGACGGTGGGTTTTCGATCGCGCCCCGTCGACGCCGAGGTCTCAGCCGCCGGTGTAGAAGCCTGCGGTGCGCGTCGCCATGCCTTCGGCGACCGCGGCGTCCTCACCCGAGGCGACGTGCGCCTGGCGCCAGGCGTCGGCGCAGCGGCGGATGAACGCTTTGCCGTCGTCGGTGCCGAACCACGCTTCGTGGGCGGCGCGGTCGAGGGCCGCGCCGCCGCCGGCGAGGTAGTGCCCGAGGCCGTGGAACGACAGGTCCCAGCCGACGCCCGTGGCCGCGGGACCGTAGGTTGCCCAGTGCTTGTCGCTGGCTTCGTCGCGAGGGCTGATGTGGGTGAGCGTCAGGCGCGTGCCGTCGGCATCCGGCGCGAGCCGCAGCTGCACCCAGCCCGTGCCGCCGCCGAACTCCCACTTCACGTCGAGCGCGGACGGCGCGTCGCAGCGCTGGATCGTGCCGCCCGCGTTGCCCTCGAGCTGGTAGCGGCCGTCCACGCGCAGCTCGCCGTCGATCGGCAGAAACCAGCGGGGCAGCTGTTCGCGGTCGGTGAGCGCGGCCCAGAGCGTCGCAGCATCCGCCTGGAAGGTGCGCGCGCATTCGACCGCGCGGGCGGGCTGGCCGTCGTGGTCCACATCGAAGACGCGCTGGTGCGTCGATCCCTGGGCTGGCTCGTCGGACATGATGGAGGCTCCTGTGGCTGAGACGGCACCGCGACGCCGTCGGTGTTGGGCCGTTTGATCTGCGTGGCGGCCTGGTAGGGTGCGTCCCTACCAATTGGATTCGAAACCCACGGCGGGTCTGGAGCGCATTGTATGGCGCAGGCATCCGAGGACGCCGGTCGCGCGCCGTGCGCGGCCTGGCAGATCGCAGATTTTACGTTTTCGCCCGAGCTGAATCAGCTCGATGGCCCGCAGGGCGCGGTGCATTTGGAGCCGCGGACGACCGCGGTGCTGCGCGATCTCGTCGAGCACGCGGGCGCGGTGCGCACGCGCGAGGCGCTGCTCGCGGCCGTGTGGGACGATGCGTTCGTCGGCGAGGCCGCGCTCACGCACTGCGTGTGGGAGCTGCGCAAAGCCTTCGGCGACGACGCCCGCAAGCCGCGCTTCATCCAGACCATCCCGCGCCGCGGCTATCGCCTGATCGCGCCGGCCCGCCGGCCCGCCGCGCGCCAGCTGGCGGCCCTGCTCGCGGTCGCCGCCGACCGGCTCGCGCCGCCCGACGACGCCGATATCGAGGTCGGCCAGCGCCTGGCGGCGACCGCCGGCGCGCGTCGACGGTTCGAGCGACCGCTCGAGGCGGTGCGCTACGCGGTCGCGCTGCGGGCGGCGGC